>JAQUSN010000001.1:0-300000 GCA_028715115.1 Patescibacteria group bacterium
ACGGCGAAAATGGCAATGGTAGTCAAGAGGCCAATGATGGCAACCACAATCAAAAGTTCGACGAGAGTAAAAGACCGTCGAGAAAAATCGGCCTTAAATCTACCAACACTATTAATGGACATAAAAAATTAAAAGCTAAAAACAGAAACTCAGGGAAAGATGTGAGAGTAGGTTTTCATCTATTATAGATTATTTTTCCTTGGGCCGCATGGTCGGGAATAAAATAACCTCGCGGATATTATGAACATTATTAAATAAAATAGCTAAACGATCAATACCAAAGCCCTCACCGGCTGTCGGTGGCATGCCATATTTCAAGGCTTCAATAAAATCAAAATCTAAGCGTTGCGCTTCTTCGTCGCCGGCTTCGGCCATAGCCTCTTGAGCCCTAAATCTCCCCTCTTGGTCGATCGGATCGTTTAACTCGGAAAAGCCCTTGCAAAGCTCCATGCCAGCCGCCACCAGCTGAAAACGTTCCACATAGTCAGGATTATCGGCTTTTCTTTTGGCTAACGGTTCAAGCTCAACCGGATAATCAACTATAAAAATCGGATCGATTATTTTTGGCCTGACAAATTGTTTAAAAAATTCGTCTAAAATATTAGCCTTCTCCCAAGTGGGGTCAATTTCCAGACCTAATTTTTTGGCTTCTTTGGCCAACTCTTTAGTTTCTTTACATTTATCAATATCAAGTCCTGTTTGTTTTTTTATGGCTTCGCGATAAGTAACCCTAGGAAAGGGTGGGGTAAAATCCATTTTGTTATTTTCATAACTAACCTTGGTGCTACCGCAAACTCGTTCGGTTAAAAACTTTATCAGTTCTTCGGTCAAAATCATCAAATCATTATAATCAGAATAGGCCTGATAAAATTCTATTTGGGTAAATTCTGGATTGTGAGCTTTATCAATACCTTCGTTTCTAAAGCAACGAGCAATTTCGTAAACCCGATCATAACCGCCAACAATTAATCTTTTTAAATAGAGTTCCGGCGCAATGCGTAAGTACAATTCCATATTCAAAGCATTATGATGCGTAATAAACGGCCGAGCGTTAGCACCGCCTTGTAGGGGTTGTAAAATCGGAGTTTCAACTTCTAAATAATCACGGTTGTTAAAAAATTCACGAATCGACTTAACTATCAAGCTTCTATTGCGAAATAATTGGCGAACCTCAGGATTAGATATTAAATCCAAATAGCGCTGTCTAAATCTAACCTCGACATCAACCAACCCGTGCCATTTTTCCGGCAAAGGTAATAAGGTTTTCGTAATTAAACGAAAACTTTTAACTTCTAATGTCTGCTCATTGGTTTTGGTCAAAAATAATGTACCGGTTGCTTCAATGAAATCTCCCAAATCAATAGAATCTTTCAAGAGTTTATAATTTTCTTCACCGACTATATCGCGGCGGAAAAGAATCTGAATTTTATCCGTTCCGTCCTGTAACTGCGCAAAAGAAGCCCCGCCATGAAGCCGCAGCAAGACTAAGCGACCCGCCAAGGTAATTTCCTTTTTAGTCTCAGATAATTTATCAAAATTTTCCTTAGCCAAATGGCAAGTATGGTCGCGCTTAATTTTAGCCGGATAAGCATTAATGCCTTTTTGGCGTAAGGCGTCTAATTTTTGCCGTCTGATTGGTTCTAATTCGGTCATACCAAATTTGTCGAAATTTACGAGTTAGTTTGTAACGAAGTAAATTTCGTTACAAATTTGCCTGTCCGCCATAAGCCAGCCAAAGTATTTTTACCATTATTATTAGCAGGTAAAATCTAAAAGCTTTATTAGCTATAACATTTGGCAGGCGATGGCAGGCGGGAGTATCCCGTAAGCCGATAGCAGTCGGCTTTTACGGGATAGCCTATATTCAGTCTATGTTAAGTATAACAAATTTTTTAATTTACCACCAGATTATCCGCCTAATGATAGCCCAATACAAGCCAAAAACAGGATTGACTATATATCGTAAAATCGGATTCTTAAAACCGCTGAAGGTCAACCTGCCTTCTATCCATTTAACCATTTGCCGATCAGGGATTTTCCTTGTTTTTTGCACATCTCGCCGCGCATGCAAGGTATTGGGCAATTGTTTTATCGCGCTGATATAGGATTTAATTTTCAAACTAAACCATCCTGCTGTAAGGGCAAATACCAATACGCCCAGCTCCATAATCAACCAAGGCAGAAAAATCAAAATCAAGGTTGGCCATTTATAAAATTTTAACAGTGTTAAGGTTCGATTTCTTTCTGACCAAAACCATCTATTTTTAACAATTCCGTCAGTATATTTATGATAAACAATGGCCTGCGGCGCCACAAATATCTGATAGCCTAAAAATCTTGCTCGCCAAGACAAATCCAAGTCATCGTGATACATGATTAAATCTTCATCAAACAACCCCACTTCTTTTAAAACAGAAGCGCGCATAAACAAGGCTGCACCTGAGGCGTAAGTAATTCTTTTTATTTTTAAATTTTGATATAAATCTGCCGATTTTTTAAAATCACCGGAATGGCCAAATCCTAAAAAATGAATTTTATCTCCGGAAGTCTGAATTACGTTTGTCTGCGGCCACCACAAAAGCATAGCCTGTAAGGCAAATAAATTATCCTGCAATTCGGCCGCTTCTAATAATTTTTCTAAACATTTATCATCGCAAATAGTATCCTGATTTAAGAGAAAAATATAATCTGCGCCATTGTTTAAAGCTTCGGCCATGCCCTTGTTACATGAACGGACAAAGCCGATGTTTTTTTCATTATAAATAATCTTTAAATCAGTGCCTTTTATTTTAGCTTGGGATAAAAATTCTCGACTCGCATCTTTTGATTGATCTTCAACCACAATCACTTGATGGGGCAAATATGTCTGCTTGGCTAAACTAGCAAAACAGTCGGGTAAATATTCCCGACCATTATAAATAGGAATAACAACGCTTATTATTTTTCCGGCCATAAAATATTCAAACTATAATTTCGCCTTCGCCGGTCTTATTTATTCCAGCTGCATTAGCTTCGTCAGTATCGATATGAAAAACTGGCATAAATTTTTCATCAGATTTCAGATAAACATTATTAAAAACCAATCCTCTCTCTCCATCAACCTTAACCGACACCGACTCTTTTTCGGACAAACCGTTTTGTGCCAAAAACTTAGAATTAACGTGAATATGCCGCTGGGCCAAGATTACGCCTTGCGATAAACTTATCTCGCCAACCGGACCAACTAAAATACAAGGGTCAGAATTAGCCAAATCTCCCGAATTGCGCACTGGTGGATTAAGACCAAGAATCAGGGCATCGGTCTTAGAAATCTCAACCTGGGTTTGCGGGCGAAGCGGACTAACAACTCTAATCTTCTCTAATTTATTTTTAGGAGTTTTTATAGCCAGTGTTTCTTGAGCGGCAAACTCTCCAGGCTGCGAAAGATCTCTTAATTTATTCAATTTATAGTTCACGCCAAATAGTTTTTCCAGGTCATGCTGTGACAAATGAACGTGCCGGGCGGAACTTTCAATAATAATTTTGGTCATTTTGTTAAAAATTTCTTAATTTAGCATTAAATTTATCAAATAATAATTTTACCAAATCATTAATAACCTTATCTATTTCCTGTGAATTTAATGTTCTTTCAAATGATTGAAAAGTTAAATGAAAGGCGACATTAAGCACGTCAGCGCCTAATTTGTCTGACTCAAAAACATCAAATGCTTCTACTCCAGAAATTAAGGGATGAAAGTCCTTGATTGTTTTTAATAAGTCAGCTAAAACCGTCGACCTAGCCACAATAAAAGACAAATCTCTTAAAATCGGAGGGTAATTGGAAATAGTTTTAAACATTGGCGTGGGCCTTTCGATTACCTTGAGGTTTTCTATATTAATTTCAAATAAACCAGCGCCGGAATTTATCTTTAATGAGTTTTTTAGAGCATCATCTAATTCTCCTGTGACGCCAATCAATTTTTTATCAACAAAAATGCCGATTATATTTTTAAGATATTGATACTGATGATTCTTGCCAACTTGAAAAGAGATTCGTTCCGTACCAAAACCGGCTTTCGACAAAACCGTTTCGATTATTGATTTAATCGAATAAAATAATTTTTTATTCTTTTCGATGATAATGCCCGAGCAATATTTTTCTTCTTTTACCAGCATTTCCTGATCCGGTTGATAGATTTTACCAACCTCAAAAATCCTAAACTGACCAAAAATTGGAATATTCTTTAGGGCATTCTCCAATAAATAAGGAATTAAACTTATTCTTAAATATTTCAATTGCGGACTTAAGGGGTTGGCTAGGGACAAATGATCCTCGATCTTCAGCTTTAGCTGATTAATTAATCTATCTCCGTAAAATGAATAATTATAAGTCTCATCAAAACCACTGGCAACTAGGGTTAATTTAATATTTTGCTCAAGTTTAAAATCGTCATTATAAGAAACCGGCGTAATTTGACCCGTTAGCGGTTGCGGCATCAAATCGTCTAAACCATAAATACGCACAATATCTTCTATTAGGTCTTCCGGCTGCTCCACGTCAGGCCTATACAAAGGAACGCTTACTGATATTTTTTTCTGGCTTATTTTTTTCACCCCAAAACCCAATGACTTTAAAATGCTTATTATTTTAGTTAAATTAATCGGAGCGCCAACTAAATCATGGACTCTTTTTACGTCTAAGGCGATGATTTTTTTGTTTTTTATTAAATTACTAATCTTAACACTCCGTAAATCATAAATCTGGCTGACTATCTTCCCGCCGGCTAATTCTTCTATTAATTCAACGGCTCTGGCGAGTCCTTGCTCGGAAAAAGTTACAGGTAAACCTTTTTCAAAACGCAAAACCGCCTCGGTTCGCAAGCCGGTTCGCCAAGAAGTACGACGAATAGCGGCTGGTTCAAAAAGCGCCGATTCGATTATGACAGTCTTGGTCTTGCTATCAATAGCTGAGTACTGGCCGCCGATAATGCCGGCCAAGGCTATTGGACCGCGGTTATCAGCAATAACCAAGTCGCCTTCCTGGCATTCGTAGGTTTTGGCATCAAGCGCTAAAATACGTTCGCTTTTTTTAGCCAAACGAACAAAAATATTTTTATTTTTTTCTGACGATACCTTGTCTAGCTTATCAAAATCAAAAGCATGAAGCGGCTGACCTCTTTCTAGTAAAACATAATTAGTAATGTCTACGACATTATTGATCGGTTTAATGCCCAAATTTCTCAATCTATTTTGAAGCCAAAGCGGCGAAGGGCCAATCTTAATAGAATCCATAATCACCGCCATATAGCGTGGACAGAGTTTATCGTTGCTAATTTTAATGTTAACTTTTAGTAAACCGCTTTTTGTTTTTGGTAGTTTAAGCGGTATTTCTTTTATTTGCTGTCCTTTGATGGCTGCGATTTCTTTGGCAAAACCTTCAACCGAGAATAAGTCAGGCCGATGAGTTAATGATTTATTTTCCACGTCTAAAATAGTATCGTCAAGCTCTAAAAGTTTAGTAATTGGTTCGCCGACCCTTGATTTTTCGGGCAAAACTAAAATGCCGGTATGATCATCGCCCAAACATAATTCATCTTCGGCGCAAAGCATACCGATCGATTTTACACCCCTAATAACAGCCTCTTTTATCTCCGCACCATTAGGCAATCGCGCACCGGGCAAGGCTAACGGAACTATCTGACCGGACTTGATATTAGGCGCGCCGCAAACAATTTCTAAGCGCTGATCTTGCCTGGTTTTTTTGTCGGGGAAAATAATGGTCGCGATTTTTAATTTATCTGCGTTAGGGTGCGGCTTAACTTCAACAATTTTGACGGCAATAATCCGATCTAAATTTTTATTCAAAGATACCGTGCCCTCAACCTGCGCTACGCGCGTAGTCAAAAGTTTAGCCAAATTTTCTGGCGATTCGTTGAATTTTACTAACTTCTTGAGCCACTGATAAGATAATTTCATGCCAAAATTATTAAAAAATTTAGAGTGGAGCGAATAAATTTTTTGCCTGCCTGCCGGCAACTAAAATTTTGCCTGCCCGCCATAAGCCAGTCGAAATATTTTTGCCGTTTATTATTAGCAAGGTATGTCTAAATTTTATTTGCTATAACATCTGACAGGCGATGGCAGGCGGGTGCATCCCGTGAGTCCGACTATAGTCGGACTTTTACGGGATAACCAAAAATTTATTACTAAAATTTTAGATTCGCCATCTGGCGAAGACAAAGAGAGATAACCCAATCAACAATTATTATTATTATTGTGACTAGAATTAATATTGTTAACTGGTTTTTCTTTTTCGATTAACCTAACCCTCGCTTTAGCCACGTCTGACTTAGAAGGATCGTTAATTGAAGTGACCTGGATTGGGAATTCGTAAAATCTATTTTCTATAGCCTCTTCATTTTTGACGGAAATTTCTAATCTAACTTCTTTGGTTAAACCGCTGGCCAAGTTGCCGCTTTCCCAACCGGTTCCCAAAATTTGTGAAGTAATTTCATTTCCATCTTCTAGAATATTGAAAAATCTAATATTCCAATTTTTATCCGGATAAGCCTGAACTAAGAATTTATCCACGCCTCGCCCGTCGTTTTGAACTTTCAGGTGGAAAACCGCAGTTTGTTCAGCAGCAATTTCTTGTTCTTTGCTTTGACCTAGGCCATCTAAATTATAAATTGTATCTCCCAAGTATCGATCATCTGTTTCGTCGCCATTTTTAATCTGCGCATCCGGTTGATAGGCTAGAATCTCTTGCTTGTAGAAAGCATCTTTCAGCTTCCAAATTAAAGCCACCAAGATGATAAAACCTATTAAGCCTAAAACCCAATATAAAACAATCAGCCACGCCGGCGTCTTTAATCCTAATAAAATATCTATTTTATTACCATCTTTACTTAAAGTAAAAATTGGAGACGCGTATGGATTGAAATTCTCTTGATTAACTTTCAACCGATATGATCCGGCAGGTAGCATGAATTCATCATATACCCCGTTCTCGTCGGTTATGGTTGAAGCCATAAATTGGCAACAGCCCTCGCCACATCGATATAAGTTAACCGTCACATTAGCCATAGGCTCATGATTTTTTTTCTTATAAACATGTCCGTATGGACTGACGAAAAATTGATTTTCCTGAAAAACCTTGCCATTGCCGATGGTTTGCAAATTATAACCACCAGGCTGAATTATCAAATCTTTATTGATTTGGAAAGTCAGCATGCCGTCTTTATTGGCCTGATAATTAAAAGGACTTTTATTGTCGGTGGCATTAATTAAATTAAAATTAATAGTTTGCTCTGGTAAAATAGTTCCAATAATGCTTTTCACCGGACCAGCAATAACAAAGTGGTCAGATTTTAATCCCGGCAAAATAAGTTTTGTATTTTCAACTATTGCTCCATCCCACAGCCCATCACCGTCAGTATCTTTTTCTTTAGGATTAGTCCCTAAAGTACACTCTTCCTTATTAATCACAAAGTCACCATCTAAGTCTAATTGAGCGTCACTTGGATCCTTTGGATTAAGTCCATATTTAACCTCGCAAAGATCAGACATACCATCTTTGTCTAAGTCTGTATCAATATTTACTCTAACCTTAGCTGCATCTATCTTATTAACCGGATCATTGAGAGAATGGGTGGCAATACCAAATTCAGCGAAATCACCGGTCTGGACTGATTCGGGCACGCTAATTTCCATCTTAAATTCTAAGTTTTTATTGGGCTGTAAGCCGAATCGATAACCATTTAACATTTGCAGACTAATGTTGTCCCATTTATCACTATTTTTAACAAAATAACTAACCTGCCAATCCTTGGTTTCACTGCCCGCTTTAAGCACAAACGTATCAGCTTGGCTGCCGACATTAGTCACTCCCAGGTTAACGACCGCCGGATTAAAGGCGGCACTAGAAACTATGATTTTAGATTGGATAACCACTGCGTCTGGTTTTTCATAAACTCCCAATCCGATATAATTTTGCTCGCCTGCTGTCTTAATTTCTAAATCAGGCTGTTGAGCAGTTGTCGGCGTAGTTGAACCGCCTCCACCGCCTTGGTTACCACCGCCAGGCTGACCCGGCTGACCAGGAGTAACACCACCGCCTTGGTTACCACCGCCGGCATTAGCACTATTGAAGCGTATGGTAATGACACCCCTAACTAAATCTTGATTACCGCTGGTAGCTGAACGAGCTCGAACGAAAAAGACGCTTTCCTGGCCGTAAAAAACATTTTCCGTCGGCGTCACATACATAAAAAATTCTTCCTGGCGATTATGCGGCAAAGAAGCCGTGCTCCAACCGCTTCCGGTGATGTTGCCGGTAATATCTCGGCCTGTAACGTCCTTATAAAGTATAGTCCAATAGCTATCAGTTGATGAACCAGTAATCACAAATTTATCTACTGGGTCACCGTCATTTTCTACTCTCAGACGATAACCAACCTGTTTATGCGCATCAATAATCTGATAAATAGTTTGATTAAAAGCAGTGTTGTTATAAATCCCACCGCCAGCATAATTAGCCGTAGTGTCATAGCCGATCATTAAATCAGGCTGATAGTCCGGCGCCTGAGCTTTAACCACCGAAGAATCAAATGTTGGCAATAAAACAAAACTTACTAAAATCAAACCGACTAAAAACATTTTTCTGATCGATGTTTTATTCATAATCCTTTAAATATATAATTTAAATATTTAAAATTGTCTTAAAAACCTTAAATCACCGCCATTAAACCATCTAATGTCATCAACTTTATGACGCATCATCACCAACCGATCTAAACCGATGCCAAAAGCAAAACCAGTATATTGAGGCTGGACCTGCCTGCCGGCAGGCAGGTAGCCAGCAGCACGCAAAACATTGGGATGAATCATGCCACAACCGAGCATTTCGACCCAACCGCTTTGACCGCAAACAGGACAACCCTGGCCACCACATCTAAGACAAGAAAAATCTAATTCAAAACTTGGTTCAGTAAAAGGAAAATAGCTTGGTCTAAGCCTAACTTCGACGTCGCGACCAAATAAATAATGCAAAAAAGTCTTTAAAGTATGAAGTAGGTTAGCTACGGAAACGTTTTTATCAACCACAAATCCTTCAATTTGGTATAAACTATGTTCGTGTCTAGCATCCGTCGCTTCGTGACGATAGCATTTGCCGATAACGCAAACCTTGAGTGGCGGTTTTTGTTTCTCCATTACCCTAACCTGCATCGCCGAAGTATGCGCCCTTAAAAGCAATCTGCCATTTTTTGATGGTTGATGATTGAGCCAAAATGTATCCCACATGTCGCGCGCCGGATGATTAGCGGGAATATTTAAAACATCAAAATGATAATGTTCGTTCTCGACCTCTGGCCCCTCTAGCACCTGCCAACCCATGGAGTGAAAAATGTCAGCTACTCGCATCTTCATTTGCGTGTGTGGGTGTAAATGACCGAGCTTAATCGTCTGATCAGTTAAATTTAAATTCAAGTCCGGCAAATCGTCGACTTGTCGAGAATCAGCCACTGATAAATCATTTTTTCTATTATTTATAGTTGACTCTAAAATATTTTTTACCTCATTGATAAGTCGTCCCATTTCTGCCTTCTCTTGTGGAGTCATATCTTTTATCTTTATGCTAAAATTCCGCAATTGCCCGTTGCGTCCTAAATATTTGCGCCACAATTCTTCTAATGAATTAAAGCCGCCCGCCGTTCTAATTTCTTGCAGCGCTGAATTTTTTAAATTTTCCAAAGACTCTTTCATGGTTATTCTAAATTTTTAATCGGGCGACGATTGGTTAAAATTAAAACCTCAATAATAATGACGAGCAGGGCAAACAAGGCGACATTCCACCAACGTAATAAGCGAAAACTTTGAAGCAATAAAGCAAAAATAATTATTAAAGCAATCCAAATTCCCTGACGGAAAGCAATGCTGACTTGGGCAAAAATAGGGGTTTTGCCCAAACGAGCACGAATTAAAAATCCCACCAAGGCAGTACTGCCCAAAATCGCCAAAAATAAACTAAGATAAAATAAAACAAACCCTAATATGCCGGCGTTTTGCGGGTTGACCAGGAAGATCGATAAAACCCAAACGCCCCAACAAATTAAGGTGCAAATAAACATTAAATTGAGATATTGTTTTAACGTCATAGATGTTAGTTATTTTAACAAAATTTAATAAAAAATCAAGCCCAGTTAGAACAACTTTACTAATGCCTTAGCCCCGCTAAGCGGGGCGTAAAGTTTAAGGGTAAGTCTATATTTTACGGTACTCACAAATATCCTTAAAATCGCAATACTTGCAAAGCATACTCGGCTTGGCCGGAAAATTACTGTGATGAATTTCGTCAAAAATTTTGGCGATTTTTTGTTTCATATCATCCAGCTCGCCCTCCGTCCCTAAAAAAGACAACTGGGAATTATCTTCTAAAAAAATATAAGTTAATTTTTTAATTTCTTTTTTGAACAAACCGGCCGCGGCTAATTGATAAATCAGTAATTGCTCTTTATCTTCGGCTGATAATTTTCCGTCTTTAACGGTACCGGTTTTATAATCAATAATTTCTAAACCGTCTCCCAAATCGTCTACCCGGTCAATTTTTCCCTTAATCGTGCAGTCGCCGACCTTAAAATTAAAATCTAACTCCACATATTGAACGTCTGGTTTCGAGGTGCTGAATTCCTGATAAAATTTCTTTAAACTCTTCTCTCCCTTTTGCCGATATTCTTCCCGCAACTTATCGTCCGGATACCATTCATCAATCCAGCACTCATCATAAATCTTCATTATCAAATCCTGGTTTGGCACGACAGGCTCTTCCTTTTTCGGCGTTTCAAATAATTTGCTTTGTACGACTTTCTTCTGCAATAAAACTTGCGACAAAAACTTTTGGAGCGTTAGATGCATAGTCTGGCCAAAACTAAATACATAACGGCCGCGAACTGGAATACGCAAAATAAAACCGAATTTATATTGCAACGGGCAATTTTCAAAAGCGCGCAGTTGGCTAAAACTAATTTTGGCCGGCAAATTAAATTGAGTGATTACTTTTTTTTCTTCCTCTTTAAAAATCGGCAATTTTAAGACTTTTGTTTTTTTACCTATAGCCTCTTCTTTTATTAAACCTAATTCATATAAAAATCTTGAGGCCTTTTTCTTGCGGGCGCCACCGTAATCATCGGCTAAAGTTAAAAATAAATTATCTTTGGCGCGAGTTAGTGCCACGTAAAATAATCGCCGTTCTTCTTGTAAATGAATATCGCCTTCGGGAATTATCTCGCGAGTCAAGGCATCGGGCAATTCAACGCCTTCTTTGCGCTCTGAAGTAGGAAAACGGCGATCAACTAAATTAACTAAAAAAACCGTTTTAAATTCCAGGCCTTTAGCGCCATGAACGGTCATAATTTTTACCGTCTCCGGACCAACTTCAATAATATCAGTCGGCAACGAGCCCTCATCGCCAGCTTCAATAATAATATCGATCGTCTCAATAAAATTCTTTAATGATTTATCGGTATTGGTTAATTCGAATTCTTCTATTTTTTTGAAAAATTGGCTAACCCAGGCAACATTCTCTATATTTTCTAGGCCGCCTTTTTCAGCCTGCCGGGAAATACTTTTCAAATAACCAGAATCTTCCAAGAAAGAATAAACTATTTTACCCGCGCCCTGCTGTCTGGCCATCTGGCTATGTTTTTCAATCCAGCCCAAAAGCTGATCAATGGCCGACGCGCCATCTTTGGAAATTTCTTGCAAAGAATGAATTGTTTTTAGTGTTTGATAAAGAGATTTTCCTTTGCGGCGCGCCGCATTTATTATGTTGACTAAGTCTTCGTTAGTTATTTTTCCGCCCGAGGCGTGAACCCTAGGCTCATCAGCCTTGGGCTGAGATCGGCCTGCCTGTCCGCTAGGCAGGCCCTGGGCCGAAAAAATCGGCGACGTTAAAATCCGATAAAGCGCTGTGCTTTCGTGATAATTAACTAATAATTTTAAATAGGCCAAAATGTCTAAAATAATCGGCTTAGAAAATAATCCGCTGTGGGCTAAAAATTGATAAGGCACATTGCGCCAACGCAAAGCCTGGCAAAATATTTCCGCCTGATTATTAGCCCGCACTAAAATGGCAAAATCGTTCCAACTGGCTTCCGGGTTTTTTTCTTTCATCTCGATAATTTTATCGACTACGGCTTTGGCCTCTTCGTCTTGAGTGGCACTTTGCAGTAAATCAATGTTTGCGCCATTACCGCGCGTAGCTTCAAGTTTTTTGCAAATTACGTTTTTGGGCAAATCGCCCACTCCGTCAAGCTGAGAAACCTGCGCCTCCAGACGATTGGGATTATTAAGCTGAATAAAACGATAGGCCATATCTAATATCTCTTGTCTGGAACGATAATTTTTCACCAAAACAACTTCTTTGGTTTTGGGGTAATCTCTTTTAAACTGAATAACATTGTTATATGAAGCGCCACGGAATTTATAAATACTCTGGTCATCATCGGCCACTACGGTTAAATTATTCTTTGGAGCGCCTAATAATTTTAATAATTCATATTGCGACCAATTAGTATCTTGAAATTCATCAACCAAAACATATTTAAACTGTTCCCTGTATTTAGCTAAAACGTTTGGCCGATCTTTGAAAAGCTTGATCGTATAATTAATCAAATCACCAAAATCAAGCGCCGAATTTTCTAATAATAGTTGCTGGTAAGTTTGATAAGCCTCGGCGATTTCTTTGAGCCGGCCGGCTTCCTGATCTAAAAGTTTATGGCTGGTTACCGTATCCTGATCTAGGGCAATTTTCTCCGCGTAATTTAAATATTCTTCGGGTGTAATAAATTCGTCTTTAGCCCGAGAAAAATGCTTGATCAAATCTTGAATGAATTTAAACGGCGTACCGAGCGGCCGATAATAGTTTAGATTAAAACGGCTAAAATTCTGGCGGACCAAAAGAGCCTGTTGGGCAGAATTAATGATTTTAAAATTAAGCGGGAGTCCAATTTCAATGGCGTGCTGGCGTAAAATTCTTTCGCAAAAAGAATGAAAAGTCGAAGCCCAAAGGTCAACATAACCATAAGGTAATAATTTATCAATGCGCTCTTCCATTTCTTCGGCCGCCTTATCAGTAAAAGTCAAAGCTAAAATTTCTTCGGGTTTGGCCTTTCCGGACAAAATCAGCCAGGCGATGCGCCGGGTAATAACCGTGGTTTTGCCCGTACCCGCTCCGGCGATAATTAAAAATGGACCGTCGCCGTGAATGACCGCCTGTTGTTGCTCTTGGTTTAAATCGCTGGTTATTTCTTCTAAAATCATAAGCATATTCTAGCAAATTTAATTTAAAAAGCCAACCCTTGACAAAAGAGAGAAAATATGATAACATATGGGTACTTAGCACAAAGGGCACTAATGCCCAAGGAGGTTCTACGTGAAAGTTCGCAATCTCTGGCACCTGACATGGATCGTGCCTGTGACCGTAACGGCTGTGATTGGGCTCGGGACAGCAATCAAGCCCATCACCCACGGCATCAAGCAGGCGTACGCCAAAATGGGCCGAGTGGCCGGCGATTTCGCCGACAACACAGCCTGTGCAGCTATAAACCAGCTCAATGACGACACGCTCGACGCGAAGCGGCTGTCCAGGCGGCAACTACTCGACTCCCTCTACTACCTAAGAATGCGGGTCCAGGAACAGGAGTATGAGCTGACAGACCTGTACAACCAGCTCAACACCAACCTGTACTACCAGACCGGCATCTTCCGGGTCGAGGCGGCGGAAATACAAAACGTCCAAATCAACGGCCTCTACGAAGAAGCCGATGGCCTGATCAACAGACTGATCCATACCTGTTACCTCGGTCGAAACGTCATGTCCGACTACCTGACAGCACCCAAGGGCGCCCAGGCAGACACCAAAGTCATGCTTGAGCATGCGTTTTACCAGGTCATTCGACCTGCGTCGCGACGCATCATCCAGTACCTGCAGATCAAGCACTACAGGGACGGATGGACCAACAACCTGGGAATCGGATGGCCGGAACTGAACGGGGAAGATCTGCGATGCCTTAACTGGGCAGTCGCGGTCAACCTAGACCAGCCAACAACCTGGCTCTACAGCGAACCGTAACCGTTCCGAAAAAGGCCGGGCCCCGCAAGGAGCCCGGCCTTGACTTTTATCTAAAATATGCTATTATATAAAAGCAATCGTAGAAATACGAAGGCAAGAACGTCGCTGGACACAAGTCTAGCGGCACAAACTAAGGAGACAAGAATGAAGACGCTTATTCCCTTAACGATAGTTATCCTGCTGCTCGGCTTCGGGGGCTGCACCAAAACTGGCGCAATTCCCGAGGACAATCTGGTAGCAACCAGCATAACGGCCCCGCACGATTCCCTGGATGAACTCTCAACATCAGCGAAACAGCTGATACGGGACGTCAAGGACGCCATAACAGACAATGACAACCCGCGCGACTTCTGGTTCTGGACGATCGGCAGGTCGTTGGCCAAGATGGCTGTGGCACTGCAACGTGCCCCGACCGAACGACAGACGTTCTATCTGCCTATCCTGAAGAAGGAACTCGAAGTCTACAACCAGAAGTTCTGCCCTTGTGCCCGTTCCTACCGAGAAGACCAGGCAGTCCTGACCTGGGTAAAGCAATTCCAGGCGGAAGACTCGACTACCTGGACACCACCCGAAGTGCTCCTGCGCGGAGCACTCGAATAACCTCCGCTGGAACCAAAACCGGCCGCCTTCGGGCAGCCGGTTTTCCTTTTGCGCAACAATCTATTAAATACCAAATAATTTTTCGCTGTTTTCCATCGTCGCCTGTTCTACTTCTTCAAAAGAAGTATTTTTTATTTGCGCGATTTTTTCGATAATATATCTGACATGCCAAGGTTCACAACGCTGGCGCCGCACTGGCTGTGGCGATAAATACGGACAATCGGTTTCAACCAAAATTCTATCCAAGGGTGTTTTTGCCACCACCTCAAGTAAATTGTTCATAGCGACCCTCCTTCGTTCGTCTGACGAACGACGGGTTCTCGATTTTTCATCTTTGCTTTCAGCAAAGGAAAAATCGGAAGGATATGTAATGATTCCGGTAAAACCAAGATAAAATCCGCAGCTTAAAAATTTATGCGCGGTTTGCCAATCAGCTGAAAAGCAGTGCAATTCGCCTCGCGGCGCATAACCAAAATTATCTATTATTAACAATAGATCTTCATAAGCCTGAAGCGGTCTATCTTTACCGCCCCGACAATGTAAAATAACCGGTAAATCAACCTCTTTGGCTAACTCTAAATGTCTTAAAAAAACTTCTTTCTGCCTATCATAATTCATAATTCCTGATTCATTATTCTGATGTTGATCCAAGCCTGTTTCGCCAATGGCTTTAATAAAATCATAATTATTTTTTACCAATTGGCAATATTGTTTTAAATCAAAACTCTCGTCTTTGACATGAATCGGATGAAGGCCAACGGCTGCAAAAACTCCGTCAAATTGCCGAGCAATCTGAATGGCCTTTTGACTAGTTAAGAAATTTGAACCGATATTAATAATTTTAGCCACGCCTTTGGCTTGGCTATTTTTTATTACCTCGGCATAATCGTCTTTGAACGCCTGAAAATTTAGATGGCTATGAACGTCGAACATGAAAAATAAAATATGAGAGATAAAAACTCGGTCTTATCTTTTTAATAAATATTTTAGCCAACTGGACGCGTGAATCCAGGTTATTTTTTTAAATAGGCCCAGCGGTTCAGCTGATAAACGCTGGTGATAATGATAAAACGGCGCTTCGGCTACGTACCAAACCTGCCAATTATTTTTTTTCACCCGGCGGCATAATTCCACGTCCTCAAAATAAAGAAAGAATCTTTCATCCAGCCCGCCAATTTGCTCAACCGCCAACCGGTTTAACATCATAGCTCCGCCCAAAACCCAATCAACTTCCCTATTTTCTTGATGATCCCAGTCTTTCATTAAATAATAATCAATTTGTTTTTTACCCCAGCCAAATCGGCCCAAAAAAGTACGCCGCAAAATTGGCATATACCACTTAGGAAAACGATAGGCCGAAAACTGAAGGGTTTTATCCGGATTTAAAAGTTTTGGCGCAGCAATAGCGCAACGACCATGGCTCTTTATAAATTGATGCAGTTTTTCAACCGACCCGGGCAAAATAATAATATCTGGATTTAAAACTAAAACATATTGGCCAATAGATTGTTTAAGACCTTGATTTACGGCCTTAGCAAAACCAAGATTAACAGCATTTAAAATTATTTGCGGTTTAATAGCGGGCTCGTTTTTAATGTCACTTAATAAGTCCCTCGTGCCGTCGGAAGAATTATTGTCGACAACAATCAATTCAAAATTTAATTTTATCTGTGCATTAATAATGTTCTGCCAGCATTGTTTGAGCAGATTTTTTTGATTGTAATTAACAATGATAATCGACAGGTCCATTTTAATTAATATATTTTCTTATTTTATCGCTCTTGATTTTAGCCCGAGAAAAAATCTGCGCGCGTTTTTTAAACATTAAAATCTGCTTAGCATAAAATGATTTTTCGGCTTTTAATAAAACCCCTGGTTGAGTAAATAATAAATATAAAATTTTGATTGATTGGTAAAAGAAAATATGAAAAATATCTTTTAAAAAATTGGCGATGGGCTCATTTTTAATAAGCAACCACAAATGATTGCGATAGGATAAAAAATTAACCCAGCTCGACTTGTTGAATCTTTTCATTGCCGACACTTGCCGAACATGATATGCTATCGCCTCTGGCACATATAAAGCACCCCAATTGCGCCACTTTAGTCGCCACGCCAAATCAATGTCTTCTTGGTAAGAATGAAAATCTTCGTCAAAATATTCATTTCTAAAAGCCGACTTGCGTCGCTCTCCCATAGAAAAACGTGAAGCACTTGGTGCAGACGAATAATGAGAAAAAATTTTTAATTTTATATCATCTAAAGCCTTCCGTCTATACAAGACGCAAGCACCAGAAACGCCAAAAATATCAAATAATTTATCGTATTGTTTTTTATCGACTTCCCCTTCGCCGCGATCAACTACCCGCCTAGTTCTTCTAATAGCAAGGCCTGTGCTATCTAAAATATCGGTTTTAGTCACGCACCAGTCGGGGTTGATGGCTGCGCCAGCGCCTTGTTGCTCCTGGTGCTCGCCGTGATCAATATGAGAGAATTTCATCTTTAATAATTTTGGCGCAAAGCTGCCAATCTTCTTTTGTTTGTCAACTTCATTAATTATTTTTTCTAAAAAATCCGGCTCTAAAATAACGTCCGGATTTAAAACCAAAACATATTCGCTATCTGTAGCCAAAATCCCCTGGTTGTGGGCTCTGGCATATCCGCAGTTGCGGGAATTTTTTAAAATTTTAACTTGCGGCCAATTCCTAATTAAATAGCCGACCGAATGGTCAGAGGAGGCGTTATCGATAATTAAAATCGAAAAATCCCGAAAGGTTTGGTTAAATATCGACTCCAAACAATCAGGCAAAAACCTTAAAGAATTCCAAGTGACGATTTGTATTGAAACCTTGACCATCCTACCTACTAATTACGAATTAAAACTAATTGCGAATAATTTCTATCTCCGATCAATATTAAATAAAACTAATCATTAAAACTTGATAAAAAATTCCTAAAGGATGAAATAAAAATGGGCCGGTTAAATTAGCCACCATTAAAGAAACAAAACCAACCGCTAAGCCGACGGAAAGATCTCGGGAAAAACGTGAAGCACCTTTAAGATAAGAAAAAATTAATTTGCCCGAAAAAGCCAGATAAACCATTAGGCCCAACAAACCAAGCTCCAGCCACATCTCTAACCATCCCCAATCAGGATTCGAAGTTTTCGTGATTAAATTATTAAGCGGATTTAAAAAACTGACCATAGAGCCCAGGCCAGGGCCAAAAATTGGATTCTGCTTTATTTGAAACAATAAATTGGGCAGAATTCTCAATCGCGTCAAAGAGCTTAATTCTTCTTCTGGTTGAGTAATAGTCCCCAAGCGTCCAGACAGAAACGTCAAACCAGCCAGCTTCCCGGTAGTTAGAAAATAAATCAAATTAAATTCTACTACAAAAACCAATAAAATCAAGATGAAAGCTATTAACCAACGACGCCAAGATAAATTGAGCTTTAAAAGCATAAGTCCAGCTAAGATGCCTAAAAAATAACCGCGCGAAAAATTAATCATTAAACTCAAACTAATGGCCACGGCTAAAATAATAAGATTCTTTCGTTCTCCACGGGAAACATTTCGGCCCAAGACAAGACTTAAAAGAACTAGAAGCAACGGCAACATCCATAAATGAGCCGGAAAAACAATGCGATAAAATCCGCTTCCCAAGTCAGTCACCTTGCCCACGGCTATTTGCCTCAACCACCAATAATAATTATCATGAACTTGGCTTAGGCCAGCTGAATAAATAAATAAGTTAGCCAAGGTAAGGATGCTTACGCCGATTACAGCCACGGCCAAAATTCTCGTCAGCCACGGCCAATAACTTTCTTTTCTAAAAAATTCGCTGAGCGGAAAAACTAACAAGAAAAAACCATAAGCCATGGCGTCTTGAATCACCAAAAGAGACTCATGGTTATTCCAAAATCCTCGCCCCACAGCCAGTAGAACCATTAGGGCTAAAACTAGCCAATAAACAGAAATAGATTGTTGAAAAAAAAGTATTTTTTCTTGCTTCACTATCTTTCTTGTTAACCAACCAATCAACAAAATTATCATCAAGGCTGAACGCAAAGAAATGTTTTGCCATTCGAGAAAATGCCCAGCCTGACCAAATAATAATTCTCCCAAAAATAATAAAATGGCGAAATCAAATCGCCAAATAACCAAACAGATCATTAAAAATACCAGCAACCAAAAGAAAACAACCTGAACAATAAGGACATGAAAGCCTAAAAATGAAATTAAATTAAAAGCAAAAAAAATGGCCAAGCACAGCCAAAATCTTCGGTCAAACAAATTAGTAACGGCGAGAGACATAATAATTCTTTAGCCAAGGATAAAACAATTGAACAAAAAACGACATTAATAAGCTTAGTGGCGTTAAGCAGGCTAGAAATATCGCCTGCCAAAACGGATGGTGCTTACGAAAATAATAAATCAAACTGCGATTATAAATTTTTTGTTTTTTTAAAGGTGAAATTTTGAAAAAACTTTGATGCCCTAAATGCTTCACTTTTATTTCCGGATCATAAACAACCTGATAATTTAATTTTTTAGCTCGATAGCACAAATCAACTTCTTCAAACCACAAAAAGAATTTTTCGTCAAAACCATGCAATTTTTCCATTAACTCCCGCTTGATTAA
Source organism: Patescibacteria group bacterium (assembly GCA_028715115.1). Lineage (NCBI taxonomy): Bacteria > Patescibacteria group bacterium. Next base: position 19,355 of record JAQUSN010000001.1, read on the forward strand.
AAGGCACGCTCCCATCACCTGATCCACGGCTTGTTGTTTTTGATAGTCAAAATCGGACAAAAAATATTTTTTAAAAACTTTAGTGCGCGGAAAAAGATTGTGTAGTTTCAATAAAATTAAGGCCTGTGAGAAAACGTCGGGAAAACTCCGTACCGAGGCCTGGGTTTCTTTTTCTTCGTCGATAATCTGTCCGCCCAAAATGCCAGCTGATGAATCTTTTTTAAGATGATCGATAGCAATATCTAATGAATTTAATAAAATTTCGGTGTCAGGATTAAGGAAAAGTATTATTTCGCCTTTTGATTTTTTAAACCCCTGATTGCAGGCTCTGGCAAAACCAAGGTTTTGATTATTAAAAATAATCTTAAGATTATCGAATTTTTTACTAATACTTTCTAAAAAATCCTGACTGCCATCGCGTGAATTATTATCAATAATAATAACTTCATATGGCATTGACGGCTGGTTTTGCCAGATAGAATTCAAGCATCGCTCCAATAGCGATCTGACGTTCCAGTTAACAATGATAATAGACAGCATATGGTAATATTATTGATATATCTGATATTTTATCATTTCTTGACAAAATGTCAAAAAATATTATAATTAAATCAAGCAACCTGTTTGGAGGTGTTGATGACTAGAGAGCAAAGTGATTGGCTCGTAATAGGAATAGGGTTTGTACTTACCTACACGCTCTCCCTGTTCTTGCCCTACACGCCATTCTTCGTCCACGCCATCAAGATGTTCATCGTCAACTTACTGTGGTGGGGAGTCGTCATGGGGCTGGCCGCTTCAGAAGGTCGACGCTTCGACGAAGAAACGAAGCAACGAGCCATACGACTGAGCATAACAAACGCCGGTCGCGCCTAAGCGCGACCGGCTTCTATTTATATTATAAGTTTATTATAAAAATTATTGCATCACTTGTCCATCCGGATACCATTCAGCGTCAGGAATGGTATTAATGTTTGATTGTTTGTATTCCAGACGATTAAAAACATCCATACTGGGAATGGCGCGTTTAGTGCCGCCATCAATCACATAAATAGCCGGACTTGAAGCGTATTTAATTAAACTTCCGTCAGGTCGATTACCGCGGTATTTTCCGGCCGGCATATTTTCCGCCGATTGATTGCCTAAAAAATTAAAACTCTTAATCATCATCTTAAAAGTTGTTTTAAAGTTCGCCTCTTGCGCCAAACCTAAATTATAAGTCAAGATATACATTTTATTATCCTTGCCCACATAAACATTTAAATGATCTGGGCTCCAAACTCCCGGCTGGCCGCTGACCACCGCGTCAGCCACCTGATCAGAGGCAACGTCGGTTGATTTTTTTAAATACCACTCGCGCGGCGTCAAGCGATCAAAATTATCTTCCACGGAAACTTCAAAAAATTCATCGGTGTTGGTAACGACCATCACTTGACTGTCGTCGGTTTCCGGCAAAGATTTAACCAACCAATTACCCGGATAAAAAATCGTATAAGACCAAATCGAATTGGTAAAAACCTTTGTCAGGCCAGACATGGCTAGGGTGCCGTCGGTATGCAACGGATCTGACAGGCTGGCCACTTCTAAACCATCTTGTTGACCATCACCATCAGTGTCGGGATTATTTATGTTGGTTTGATAAATCGCTTCTTCGGTATCAGTTAACCCATCATTATCTTGATCGACAGTTGAAAAAATCTGCGGAGCCACCTGTACATCATTGGTAGCTGGTTGTATCTTATTTTTTTCTACAACCAAAGCAAAAGTATCGGCAGGAATAATATCTAAATTGATAGTTAAAACATTTGTAATCGTATCTGGTTGAGCCGATAAGGGCGTCCAAACTCCATCTTTAAGATAGGCCAACTTAATGTCTGCTTCCCAAGCTTTATCAACCGCTGAATCATGATAAGAGAAGGTTAAAATGGCAGCTTTTTTAAGCGCCGGAATAACCGATAATTTAAAAGCTTCGGGCGCTCTCGGCAATATTTGATAAGTATTATCGGTAATAGTCGAGGGCTCTGGAACAAGCACAATCGTCTGTCCTTGATCTAGAGCACCAGCGGGAAAATCAAATTCAGCTGTAATAATTTTAGGTTGCGGGTTCTGTGAACTAGCTAGATCGGTAATATCAGCGGTTAACTTTAACTCCGCCGATTGATTTAAATTAGCCCTAGTTTGTGTGTTTGTTTGCGTATTAATATCCTTGGGCGCTTGCAGATAGTTCTTTGCCCAAAATAAAAAATAAAATAAACCGCCGAAGACAACCACTATCGTCAAGCCTATCGCGCCAATGGTAATTATTTTATTTTTTTTCTTTTTCGCCGTTAAAATCTCTTGGCTGTCAACGTTAAGACTGGCCGAACCTGACAAAATTGACGGCGCCGGCTTATTTTTTTTATAACGATTGGGCATCACTGAAATAAACTCCTCGTCTGACTCTACTGGCGGTTTCGTCGGAGTCGGTTGAGTAGAAGCTGATTGGGCTTGAGACGGTTGGACCGGAGTCGAGGATTGTGGCTGCGAAGATTGTGGAGTTGATAAATTATCAAACATAAAAAACGTTAAAAATTATTAATGGCTTTTTGTAGATCAAATTGCGCGCCCGTAACCGGATCAATGCCGCGGCGGACCGAATCGCCATCGGAAATACCGTCATTGTTGGAATCGCCGCTTAAAGGATTGCTTTTATAAATTTTTACCTCTTCGTTATCTAATAGCCCGTCGTTATCGCTATCGGCTTTATTCGGATCAGTGGCTAAGCTTTGTTCTTCTTGATCGCTCAATCCGTCTTTATCCGAATCTAGAATCGTCGAAGGCTGTGAGGTGTCGTTATTGATTTTATTATTAACCACTTCTTGGACTGGAGTTGGCTTGGTCGACTTCACTTCGGCTAATTTTGATTTTATAATCGGCCCAAATTTTCCATAAGCGTAATAACCGCCATAACCAACCAAAGCAATAATAATAATAATTAAAATTATTTTTAAAAACTTGGTTGCTTGTCGCGGAGAGCCTTGACGTTTAACGGTCCGAGATAATGGATCGGTTTTGCCGGGTACGGCTGCGACAGATTTGTTTGACTCGCCAGAAGCAAAAATATCCTCCGGTTCCTGGTTTAAGTTTGATTCATTAGCAAACATATAAAATTATTTATTTACCATTTTAAAATACTACCCACCCTCCTCCTAGAATCTATTTCTACTTTTGTGACTCTTGCTGTTGCTGCCCCCATTCTTGTTGATAATAATAAGTTTCTAAGTATTGCATGTTAAAACAGCTACAAGATGACGGACTACTGCAAGCATTACCGGTAAAGTTTAAGTCTTTTGCCTTACAGCTGCCATTAATCCAGGCGCACCAATTATGCTTGCTGCAGGTGCTTGTTTGATTATAGCTCGCGCAATTGTGTTGCCAATTATTCGGCTCTCTATACTCAAAATTACTATAAAGAGCATAGCCTTTATTGCCTTGGAAAAACTTATACATATATTGATAAACATGGGATCCGGCAACACACTCGTATTTTAATTTGTCTGGCGCAGAATTATAGCATCTGCCTTGGCATTGCGGATCGTTCACCGGACAATCAGCGCAACAGCTATAAGGTTTTTGGCCAGAACAATTATTTCTGTTAGCAAAAGTGTTAATCGGATCAATAGGCAAAGCTGAACCTAAGCTGTCTCCTAAAGTATCTTGCCAGGAGCTCCAGCGGCTAGTCGTCATGCCGGGCACATAAATACCAGAAATTAATTTTGGAAAATCATTGTTGGCCGCGCGATATTGAGATAGCAACTGATTTAATTGATTAAAATTAACCAAACGGCTTAAGTCGTGAACCAAGCTCATTTTATCGCCACGCACATTAATATTAAACGTCCAATATTTTATCAAATCATTGACGATTTTAATCGTCTCCTGACTGGCATTATCATTATAAGACAATAAGAAAATATTACTATACAACTTCGGCTGGCCGCCACCAATTAAACCAAAATCAACATTGGTAGCGCCGACATAAGTGGTTCGCCCGTCTTTTATCGCCTGATAGTCATCAACGCTAGGCGCGGCAGAAGGATTAGATTGCGAGTTAATTTTCACCTTATACCATTCGGCTGGCGTTAAGTGGTCAAAATTATCGTAAATCCTTAAGCCTATTACGTCCGAAGTGTTTGGTACATTAAATAGCCAACTAACCTTTAATTCGCTATCGGCCTTAGCCGCATTAACCGGATCGGGTAAGGCCGGCAAAAGCGGACTGCCATCGCGACAATAATTTAACTGGAAATTATAAAAATTAGTATCATTGGGCCGCGGATAAACCCATGGGTTTTCACAAATAAAAACCCTGACTGCTGCCGAGTTGGTGAACGACTGATTAAGAGAATCAACTGCTTCGGCAGTTAAAACCGTATCGCCATTTGTACTGCCAGCCACAGCCGCACCCCTAGAAGGATTGTCTTGATCTCCGGTAACCGTAATTAAATTATCCTTAACGGTCCACGCCCATGTCCAAGTATAGACGCCTGTGATCGGCGAAATCGGCTGGTTGTCTCTGGCATAAGCTGTAGCAAAAAAATCATGACCCTTCCTAGCTTGGCTGAAAATATAACTTTGTGGAGTAATTTGAACTCTTTGAATTTGACAAATCTTGTTGCCGGTCGTAAACTGCCACGACTGATCTTGGGCCATCGACACCCCATATTTACTTTTTACTCCGTTGGGCCCGCCGACAATACGTATTTCATAGAGCCGCTGGCTGTCCAAGGCTGAACTAGGAACAAATCGCACTAATGTTTGTTTTTGCTGCGAATCCGAATCAATGCCGCCAATACTAATTACTTGGCTTTTGACTTCTCCGGCTATTTGAGTCCACTCTGATTTTGGTGGCCCTTGTGGTGCGGCCTGAGAAACGTTGATTAAATTATCTCTTAATTTTAAAACTAAATTCTTGAAAAGGTTCCACAAACTGCTGGTTGGACTGCCTTGATCCTGATTTTTGCCCCATAAAGTTACCGTAGTTGTAGTGGCCATGCTGGTATTAATAGTATTGAGATCCATCTCTTGGTCAAAAGTGAACAGAACAAATGCATTGCGACATATGTTAGTTGAATTTGGTGCCGGAAAACGGCTACTTGAGATTATAGTGGGCGCCGGAGAAACCACTAAATACGCTTGATTGCTTTTGCCGCTAGTAGCAGCGGTAATGTTTGTTTCCCCCAACCCCTTAGCCGTAGCAGTTGTGGAATTATTCGGACCGGTCGGGCTAACAGTAGCTATTTTAGTATCACCAGAACTCCACTGCCAAGTATAGCTGCCGGTTAACATTTGACAGGCTTCTCCTAAAGCCTCTGAGTCAAATTTTTGCGTATCATTAATATTTAAAAGCTGTGTTCTGATTGGCAAAACCGCCACTGATTCAACCGGACAGACCGAATCGTTTTTAGTTTTAAATTGCCAAACATAATCCTGAGCCATGCTTGATCCATCTTCACCAATAACGCCCGCCTCTCCGCCAGGCACAATAACTTCATAATAAGTATCAGCTGATAAGTTTTGCGTGGGTTCAAAAACAAAAGCTTCTTTTTCTAAAGTAACCGGATAAACATATACGTCTTTTGCGCCTACTTCGGTTGGATGAGAACAGGTTTGATCCGAACCGCAATTATAAACTTTAATTAAATTGGTACCGTTAATGCGGCCATCATCCACATTTTTATTAAACCGGGCGCCAACTTTTATATTAAGACATGCTTGCTGATAATTGGGTCGTGGATTTGGTGTAGAATAAATTTGGCTCGGAGGCTCACAAGTTGAATCTTCTTCAACGGCTAAATCAGTTAATTTGACAGTCAAAACGCCTAAACCAGTAATCTTTCGGCGTTGACCTAATTTACCGGGTATCTCTATCCAGGTTGAAGCAGAAATATTTGTTTGTCCTTGGCTTAAAGCGCTGGCCGTAGTTTCTAGCCCGGCAATTGGCTCTACGGTCGCCACCACCGGCGCGCTAGAGTCCCAATCAAAGCTAGCAACACAAACTGGTTGTTGATCATCATAAGCATTAGCCGTATATCTTTGTTGAGCGCCGACCTTAACCATTTTATTGGCCGGATTAACATCTATTCTATCAATTTGGCAAAGCTCGTCGCCCGTCTGAAACACCCAGCTATTCACGCCTAACATGGAAACGCCTTTATCTGAACGAACTCCATCGCCGGGTTGACCGTCTAATTTTTTACCGGTAACCATTATGCGATACCATCTATTGGCTTCTAAGAGCGGATTGGTTAAACAGGGATTAATCGTAAAACCAGTCTTAGTAACCAGATCATTAATGGTTAATGTGGCAGGCACAGAGGTTCCGTTGGCACAATTATTATCGTCGCAAATTTCAAACTTTATATTATTCCAATTTAAGCTCGCTTCATCCATTTTTTGATTGAAAACCGCGACTAAAGCCGCATTACGGCAAACTCCTATTTGGTTGTCATCTGGATTTTTTGACTCAATAATTGGCTGAGCATGACAACATTTATTTGTATCTAAAATGCCACAACCCATGCCGGTGCCACACTGCTCGTCTGTTTGACAGCCGCAACAAAGCCCTCGGCTACCGCCCGTACAAGGCGACTGATTGGCCATACATTGCAAACTGCCGGGACAAGTATTTTGTTCGGTCGGGTTACAGCAACATCGGCAATCGGTATTGTTAACTCGACAAGTATAAGTCGGTTCGCCTTGGCATCGAGTTGATCCATTCGGACAAACGTTTCCATCCGAACACACCTCGCCCGGACCGGGTAATTGTTCTAAAACCGTAAATGGCAAAGCATTGCTATTGCCGTTATTATTACTAACATAAACGTCTCCTGTTCCCGCTAAGCTAGGCACTTTAAAATTATTTATTTTCGTATCACTCCAATTACAACCAGTACCAGGGCAGTTGCTCACCGCCGCTTCATTATAAAATTTAACCGCATCCTTTTCGCCACCGCCATTGCCCAAACGAATACCATTTAATTCAATATTGGTTTTATCTCGATAGCCAGAACTGGGGTTAATTACCCACAAGCACGGACCCTGGGCTGAACCGGATCGATCGATTGTGTAAGTCACGTCACTATTACTAGTTTCTTCTTCGCCGCTCGAACTATAAACGATCGTCAATCTTACCTTAGCTGCCACTGGCAAGTCTTCGCCGGTATCGGGTACAGTAGTGGTTAAATAATTATCACTGACATATTCTACTGGCGAATTAACTACTGAGGGCCCGATTAAAAAACTGATTTGATTATTTTTGGGCGCAGCCGAATGGCTGGGCGTGCCGGTAAAACATTCTCCGAAAACGGTTATGCATTGACCACTTGGGCCTTGAGCTGGACTCACGCGATTAATCCACGGCGCACACAAACAATTAGCCGCCGTAGTTGTTTTAAATGACCAAGTTTTTCCTAAGGTATCACCCTTTTGATTTATAACCAGATCGCTTGTCATCTCGATTTGATAAGTTAGGTTGGGCGTCAAATCAACGCGCGGGTTTATGATAAAAACTTTAGTCTGGAGATCAGGGATCGTTAAATCGGCATATTGGTTACTGATAACTACCGGCCCTTTAATGTTTGGATTTTTATTAATCTCAAAAATCAAATTGTCGCCCTGCTTTACCCTAAAGAGGACTAAATTATTTTCCATCGAAGTGCCAAAAGTCAGACCAATATTGGTGCTGGAGCAAACTTTTTCGCCGGTTGGATAATATGAAGAGATTCCCGGAGCATGATCGTTGGTCTGAAACTCCCATTCTACATTATCCGGATCCATGATATTGGAGCACAAATCTTTAATACCGGAAACATGAATGCGATACCAAGTAAATGGTTTTAACTGAACCGTATCGCGCAAATATATTTTAAAACCGGTGTCTTCTATGTCTACCAGCCAATCGGTCGCCGGAATTTGCTCAACCACTAAACCGCCGCGGCCATCTAGGCGTGAGACCCAGATATTTGCAGCGATTGGATTATTATTACTATCCATTACCGTCGTAGCGTCAACTGGTTCGGAAAAATTAACGTCAATAAGCGGCGTTAAATCAACATTACGATCAGGATAGTTGGGGTCGTTCTGTTTTGAAATCGGATAACTACTGGTAATGTATGGTTTGGACGTATCAGTGTGAATCCCGGTAGTAAAGCGCCAAGTAAAATCAGTGTCTGTTTCCGTACAGCCATTGCTGGCTTCACATTTTTTCAATGTCTTACCGCCATTATCGCCAATTTGTTTTGGCAAATGCACGGTATAATCTGTCTCTGAAGCGAAGAGCGAATCGTGCTTAAAGACCAAGGCATTGCCTAAGACCTGCCAAGTGCCGGTAAATGTACCGCCGCTTTCTACTTTTAATAAATTATCCTGAACTAATTGTTGGATGTTGTCCGGCTTAACGCGATGATTAAAAATCGGCTGAACGGCTGAACACAAATAAACGCTTTGATGATAGTTTTGCGGTGGACCTTCATGGGTAGTTAAAATTCTGCTTACCTTAAAATCATCTGGCAAGATTCCCGGACCGCCAGGTTCTCCGCCATTACCAGCAATACCACTAATTATTTGACTAATGGCATTGATAATAAAAGAGGCAAAAGCATAAGCTAGAATAATAATAAGTAAACCAATAATACCAGCGGCCATTAATTTTTTAGCTCGAGTAATCTTTTCTTCGTTACCGCCCGAAGTCATCCAAATAAATCCGCCATAAACGACGATAACCACGGCGATTAATCCCAAGAATCCCAAAATAAAACGAACTATACGGCCGATAATAATAGGCAATGGCGTAGATGGTAGTTCGGTAGTATTAGAAAACTGTTCCAGTCCTTCGTTCATCGGCGGCTGAGCATGAGCAACAGAAAATTGGCCGACTAAAATCAATAAAATAAAAAAGAGAAACGCTAGAGAAAAGAGTTTCTTAGTTCTTGCGCTAAAAAATAACTCTCCAAACTTTAGGTTTCTCATACAAAATAATTTTACTTATTTTATTTGCTCAATTCTTCTTTGACTAAAGCGCTGACCTTGTTGCCGTCGGCTTTTCCTTTAGTTTCCTTAGAAACGGCGCCCATCACCTTGCCGAAGTCCTGCGGGCCAGCCGCGCTTAATTCTTTTATCTTGCTTTGAATTATAACTCTTAATTTTTCTTCTGACAATTGTTCGGGTAAATAAACAGATAAAATTTCTAATTCTTTTTTTTCTTTTTGAGCTAAATCCTGACGGCCGCCTTTATCAAAAGCTTCTATAGATTCTTTGCGGCGTTTAGTTTCACAGCTGACGATTTCTATCGTCAATTCGTCGGTCAATTCTTTTTTCTTAGCCTTTAGTTCGATTTCAAGATTTTGTAAAGAAGCCTTCAGCATTCTCAAGGCCGAAACTTTTATTTCATCTTTCTTGATCATCGCCTGCTTTAAATCTTCTAAAATTTTCTCAAACAAAGTCATAAAAATTATTTTAATAATTTCTAGCTCTTCAAGGCGCCAGTTTTAATCAAAAACTCGCGCTTAGCCTGATCGCTCTTGCGTCGTAAAGCGCTAATTTTTCTCGCTCGCGAAGTAGTTGTTCGAGAACGAAAACGGCGGCCTTTCACTTCTTTGACTAGGCCACTGCGCACTACGCTTTGATTGAAGCGTCGAATCATTCCCTCGGTCGATTCGCCAGCTTTTTTCTTAACTTCGATTGTCATAAAATTCACCTCTTATAGAAATTATAACGTAAAATATAAGAATGTAAATACATTATCCCCAGTTAATAAAGAAAAACAGGTCCCAGCCGAAGCCGGGACCCGTAGGGGGTCAAAACCGCTCTCAGGACGAAAGCGGAGACCGAAAACTCGCCGCCTCCACCACAACATCTTAATATATTTTGACTTTTTGTCAATGGTGTGCTATAGTACGTTCTATGTTAAAAAACCTCAAAAAATCAGACCCGATTATTGCCAAAATAATCCAAAATGAAATCAAACGCCAGCAAGACGGCCTGGTTTTGATTGCCTCGGAAAATTATGCTTCACCGGCAGTTTTAGAAGCACTCGGCTCGGCCTTGACCAATAAATATTCCGAAGGTTATCCGGGCAAGCGTTATTACGGCGGCAATCAATTCATCGATCAGACAGAAAATCTGGCCATTGAACGGGCTAAAAAATTGTTTTTGCCCAAAAATCAATGGACAAACTGGCAAGTTAACGTCCAACCCTATTCCGGTTCGCCGGCTAACTTGGCTGTTTATTTTGCCCTACTTCAACCCGGGGCCCTTGCCAAAGGGAATAAGGCAAGCAAAATCATGGGCATGAGTCTGGCCCAAGGCGGCCATTTGACTCACGGCCATCCGGTTAACCTTTCCGGCAAAATATTTAAAATAATTCCTTACGGCGTTGACCAGAAAACAAATTTATTAAATTATAAAGAAATCGAAAAAATCGCACTAAAGAATAAGCCGCAACTTATCGTTTGCGGCGCTACGGCTTATTCCCGGGAAATAGATTTCAACGCTTTTAGAAAAATCGCCGACAAAGTCGGCGCGATTCTCATGGCTGATATTTCCCATATTGCCGGGCTTATTGCCGCTAAAAAACACTTGAGTCCCTTTCCTTATTGTGACGTTATTACAACCACGACCCATAAAACCTTACGCGGCCCGCGCGGCGCTATGATTTTTGCCAAAAACGAATTGGCTGAACCGATTCAAAAAATGATTTTTCCCGGCACGCAAGGCGGACCGCACGACAATAACGTCGCCGGTATTGCTGTGGCCTTGCAAGAAGCACTAAAACCTTCTTTTAAAAAATACGGGGCACAAATTTGTCTTAACGCCAAGATCCTAGCTCAAACTTTAAAACAAAATGGACTAAACATAATTACTGGCGGCACTGATAACCACTTGATTTTAGTTGACGTACGTAACGCCGAATTAAATGGCAAGGAAGCAGAAAAATTATTGGAAAAAGTCGGTATTTACGTTAACCGCAACACTATTCCTTTTGATCCTAATCCTCCCTTTAAGCCGTCTGGTCTACGACTCGGCACACCGGCTTTAACCACGCGCGGCATGAAAGAGAAAGAAATGAAAATTATCGGCCAATTAATCGCTAAGATAATTTTTGCGCCGCAGAATGAAGCAATAAAAAAAACGGTGCGGCAAACCGTTAAAAAACTAACAAAAAAGTTTAAAATTTACTAATCTTATTATTCCGCTACAATATCATCAAAAATTATCGGAATTCTTTTTTTAAATTCAGCCAGAAGCGGAATGATAATTTCTCTCATTTGTGGGTGAGCCGCGGCAGACGTTCTTAGTTTGAAAAAATGCCGCCATTCACGTAAATTGAAGGTGGTGACGATTTCAGTTTTCAAGGAGTTCGGCAAAACACTGCGCGCTTCTTGCGGCGTCGCCCCCAGCTCGATCAATTTATTGTAGGCTTGTTCTGTATCTTCCATGGCCTTCTGCCAAGCTGCGTACTTCTCAGGGTTGCCAGCGAAGAAAAACGGCTCGATAACCTGAATGCTGCCTTTTTTATGGTAATCACAATAGCGAGTTGACTCCTGAGAATAAGAAGCGAGGCGATGGCGGACTAATTCATGCGTCACGCCGCGATCGCAGATCAATCGCACCGTAACTTTCTCGTGCTCAATCACGCTCTCGTGCCCGCGTTTCAAAATATTAGCAATTAATTTTTCGGCCGACCCTTCGCAGATTTTGTCTTCGCTTTTATAACAGGTTCTAGCGTATTTTTCTAAATTTTTAAGAATTTTTTTACCATCAACTTCGTCTTCTATTATAAAGCTCGGCTTAATAACTTGCATAAATTTTATTTAAAATGGTTAAATTACTTCTCGGAAAACCCGGCGCTGACAAAGTCCTCTCTTCTGTTAAGAGAAAGATTTCTCATAACCGGAAACGACCATGCCTAAGCGCGATTTTGGTCGGCCACGACAAGGCCTCTCTCACTTATGTTAGAATAAAAGAAAGAGCTTGTCAAAGGGTGGGTATTGATTTTAAAAAATATTTATTGCCCGAAAATATCTCGGAAAGTAAAATTGCCAAATTGATTAAAAAAATCAATAATGATAAGCGTATTAACGGCCTCATTATTCAATTGCCTCTACCGCGGCACCTTAATCAAGAAAAAATTACCAGACTGGTTTCGCCGGAAAAAGATGTTGATGGCTTTGTTGTTGGTACCCAATTTGTTTCACCGGTTTACCAGGGTATAATTTTTCTAATTAAACAATCCGGATTAAAATTAAAAAACAAAAAGGCAGTTATTCTGTCTAATAGTTATACTTTCGCCGACCCGCTGGCTAAAATTCTTTTGAAGAAAAAAGTTTCAACCGATATCATTGTCGTTAAAAAACTAAATCCTGGTGATAAAAAAATTATCAAAAAAGCTGACATTATTATTAGCGCCTTGGGCAGGTCCCATTTTATAAAACCAAATTTAATTAAAAATAAATCTTTAATCATCGACATAGGCTTTAGTCACTCGCACGGTAAGCTCTGTGGCGACGCCAGTCCGTTCTGCCAAATGAAAGCCGGTTTTGTCTCGCCCGTTCCCGGCGGCATTGGTCCGCTAACCGTGGCGTTTTTATTAAAAAATTTAACGACGCCCTCTAAAACTAAATAAAGGGCGGGGTCCTTCGAAGCTCTTATATTTAAAAAATAATTAATAAAACTCTCTTTGCTGGATACCTAAATTTAAATCCATAAAATCATCCAGCGAAGGAGGATTTCTTAAAATTTTTTTATGAACAATATCGAATCTAGCCTTGATCCATCTTCATCCGTACCAACAAACAATCCAGAGTCGGAACAAAAAAAGCAGACAAAAGAATACGAACAAGAATCCCGGCCAGATAATAGTTTTTTGATGGTTTTTGAACAACGATTTAACCTTTCAGAAAAAGTTTTAAAATTAATTCCTCCCTTTATCACCAACCGTACCCTGATGCATACTGGCTTTATTGCCGCATGTTTAACGGGTCTTTCTTTTTTTCTAACCACTTTTAACAAAACCTGGTTTCTATCTGCGGCTTTCTTTTTACTAGTATTTCTTTTTTGCGATCGTTATGACGGACGAATTGCCCGCGCCAAAGGGGTTATTAGTAAGCGCGGCTACTTTGCTGACCATATGTTTGACGGTCTCTCCTTGTTTATTTTTTTCGTCGGCTTGGGTTTTTCGCCAGGTATGCGCTTATCAATAGCCCTCGGTATTGTTTTGTTTTATTATATTTTGGCTATTAATACTTTTTTGATGACCTATATTACCGGAACGTTTGCCACTACTTATTATCGGTTCAGCCCGGCTGAAGCAATTTTAATTTTAGTTATAGTTTGCGTTATCAGCTTCCTTTTGCCCTACCCCTACATAGTTTTTCAAACAAATATCCGCGGATTAGAAGAAGTAACCCTCTTGGACTTGTTGGGAACTATTTTTATGATACTTTTTGCCGCCTTGGCGATCAGCGCTACGATAAAAAACTTTTTCTTCGTGGAAAGGTTTGAAAAGCGTTATCCAGCTGACACGATTTGGATGTATTTGCGCAAAAGACAATTAGTAAAAAACGAATATGTTGATCAAATTCTCGACGATTTAGATAAACTATTCAATAATAAAAAATAATATGGCTTATGGCGACGCTAATTTAGAAAAACCAAAAGAAGAAATTATTATATCCGATCCGGAAAGATTAGCTGAATTAGAGCAAGCGCTAATAAAAGGCGGGCCACAAAACCTGCACATTCTTTCTGACTTTGACAGAACCTTAACAAAGGCTTTTATTGATGGGCAATATATTCCATCGTTAATTTCTGTTTTACGAGACCATGGCTATCTAACTCCTGATTATCCGGAACAAGCCCATGCGCTCTTTAATAAATATCATGCCATTGAGCTTGATCCCAAGGTTTCTTTAGCTGATAAAAAAAGAGCTATGCTTGAATGGTGGACGGCTCATTTTGATTTGTTGATTAGATCGGGATTAAACAAAAAAGACCTAAGCGACGTAGTCGAATCTAACCAAATTGTTTTGCGGGATGGATTTAAGGAATTTAGCGAACTTCTAAAAGCGCAAAATATTCCATTAGTCGTGCTCTCTTCGAGCGGATTGGGCGGTGAAATTATTGCTATGCTTTTGGCTAAAGCCGGAGCATTATCAAGCAACGTGCACATTGTTTCCAATGAATTTGAATGGGATGCCGAGGGCAAGGCGATTGGCGTTAAAAAGCCCATAATCCACTCGATGAATAAAGATGAAGCTGCACTTAAAGATTTCTCGTTTTTTAAAGATATAAAAGACAGAAAAAACGTACTGCTAATGGGTGACAATTTGGAAGATACGGCTATGATCACCGGCTTTAGTTATGATAATTTAGTCAGAATCGGATTTATGAACGAAAGAACTAAAGAAAATTTAGAACATTATCAACAAAAATATGAGGTGGTAGTTTTAAATGACGGCTCGCTGGCTTATGTGAATGATTTGCTGAAAAAAATTAATCAGAGTTAAAAAAAACAAAAAATCGCGAAGCTAAAACTCGCGATTTTTTTATTTTAGTTTACCCCATCAGAGATTTAAGCAAATGAGATTTAAGAAATAAAAAATATGATAAAATTTGTCTAACATTTCTTTATTCTAATTAAGATAATCTCTAAGGGGTAAACTATCTTGATTCGATTATTTTATACAGCGCGATAGCCGCAGCCGTAGAAACATTAAGCGATTCTTTAATACCAGCCATGGGTAATTCGATTATTTTATCAGCGCGTTTTAATAAACCCTTAGAAACACCATTAACTTCGTTGCCAATAATCAGGGCCAGAGGAAATTTTGGTTTAAATTTTAAATAAGAAATGCTTTTGGGTGTCTGCTCCAGAGCTACAATTTGATAGCCCTGTTTTTTTAATTTATCGACTTCGCGCCAAATCGACCAATAATGTTCGAAAGGCACGCTTTTTTCCGCCCCCAAAGAAACCTTATCGATTTTGGGCTGCGGCGGCCTGCCAGTAATGCCACCCAAATAAATCTCATCTACTCCGGCACCGTCAGCTAAGCGAAACATCGAGCCGACGTTAAACAAACTTCTGATATTATCCAAGATTAAAACTAATTTTTTATCTTTCTTCGCCACTATCTTTAAATAAAATATTTAATGTATCATCTGCTTAAGTCTCTCGGCTTCTTGCTCGACCACTGCACCGCTATATTCTCCATTGTGGGCATGCGCGCCGTCATAAGACGGTTTTTTTTGGTCTAAATGTAGATTATAAATTATCTGATCGGCCTTCTGTTCGATATAAATATGAAATCGCGGATAAAAAAATCCGCGCAGACGACGAACAAAACTGGTTTGGTGGCTTATCGGATCTTTAAATTCAGCATAACCGCAGCGCTTCAATTTAACTATCGCTTCGGCCAAACTTAGATTTTTAAAAATAATTTTCATGATTATTTTTTTGCTTTTTTGAATCGTTCGACGCGAATCAAGCCGGAACAAGAAATGATTTTTATGCCTTGTTTAGCTAATTCATCTAAGAATAAATTCATGCCCAAGGAATCCGAAGCCATATGGCCAGCCACCACCACGTTAATATGCGCTTTTTCCGCTTCCTTACGGTGCTCTTCGCTCATGTGCATGGCTACTACCGTGCCAATGCCGACTTGGGCTAACTTTTCAAATATTAGCGGTGAGCCCTCGGTACCACCGGTTAATTCAGTTAAGGCTATTTTACCGCAATGATTTTCCGGACGGCCGGAAAAAAGACGCGGACCAGCATTAAGTTTAATCGCCTCTTTGTACTCGGGAATGCTTTTCAAGAGTTTTAATAAATCTTCGACATATTCTGGCTTTTCTTTTTTAATCATCTTATCTAAAAATGAAGCGACGAAATTGTCGGCCGGAGTATGTACGCACATTAAATTCATTTTCAATAACTTAGCTGCATCAACCACTTCGTTATGATTAGCCGGAGACAGCTTACGGCTCACCTCGTCAATTCTAATTTTGACTAAATTTTCGGCGATATTAATCGGCACACCATACATACTTAAAACATCGGCCTGTAAATGCATCACATCGTCTAATCCGGCTAAGCCAATCCCCTCAGGGTGATGGGCTAAAACTAAATCAACACCACCCAATTTATCGGCTAATAATAATTCTCCCACGCCAATATCCACACCAGTAAGAATCTTTTTTATTTGTTTTTTATCGTCAACCAAAACCCGAGTATCAGAAAAAGGATTAATCAATCTTTCTTTGTCGAACTCCTCTTTTTGATCTTTTGATAACTCTTCATATTTTTTCTTTAAATGGGTCAACATTTTGCTAACCGTGGCTTTTCCGCGTAAGTCGGCTTCAGTGCCTAGTTTAATGGCTAATTGATAAATTTGTTGCGCGTTCATAGGGTTATAATTATGGAGTTAATTTCTCTAGTTTAACAAAATATAGATAAAAATCAAGACTTTCTAGGGGTTGACTTTTAACCAAAATATGCTATAATTTAAAAACAAACTAAGGAGGAAATCATGCTGATTGTGATTGTGATCTGGGCCGTCCTGATGCTGGCCTATCCCGTCCTTCCCGTTGTTCTTTCGGGAATCTTACCGCCCCTGGTCTTTCTGATCCTGTCCCTGATCTCAAACGAGGACTCTGTGTTCTCGACTCTGTGGACGGTCTTCATCATCTGCGGTATAGTCGGCGCCATCCTGAGCATCTTCTTCGTCCCGCAAGAGATCTTTTCGGCCAAAGACCCTGTGGTGCTGTATTTCCGGTTCACGAGGATGTGTGGCCTAATCGCCGCCTACGCAGTCACGATTGTCGTGGCTATTGTGAAAGTCATCAACTTAATCGAGACAAGGGCAAGAGCAAGGGCCGCAACAACCGTCTGATCAGCAACTGGGGCGCTCGCACATCGCGGGCGCCTCTGACCGTTTTAGAAAAATTCTACCAAAAATTCTATATTCTTATCTTGATATTTTTGGTTCATATATTTTTTAATCAGGCCTTCGGCCAATTTGATTAATTCATTTTTAACGGCCCGATCAAGCGTCTTCTTGAAACGAATTAAAACTGTCGGGCCGGCCACATTGTCGGGCTCAACTAAAATATCTTTGGTTCGGCTTATTTTTTTTAATTGCTGATTTTCTTTATGATTACGGCCGA
Organism: Patescibacteria group bacterium; assembly: GCA_028715115.1. NCBI lineage: Bacteria > Patescibacteria group bacterium. Next base: position 36,554 of record JAQUSN010000001.1, read on the forward strand.
CTACACACAAGACATCTTCATGCCAAAAATTACGGCCCACTTTTAATAATTCCATATCTTCAATGTCGGCCTGCGGCCATTTATTAAACATTTCTTTGAGCCGCTGACCAAATGCCGGATCAGTTAACAGACATCCGCCGGCTGGCGTCGGATAATCCTCAAGATTATATTGCTGCGCTAAAGCCATTTGTTTCTGTCGCGAGCGACCGCTGATATCCATTAATTTATCTCTACCAACAATACTCCTGTTTTCGGCAATGGTCGACGCTAATAATTTAGCCGATAAGGGCCTTAGCAAATAACCTTCGAGGCTCGATTTTTTTTCTAATAATTTTAGAGCGGATTCATTTTGCGAAAACGGCCGTTCACCTAAAACCTCGCCGGTAGCGACGAAATCAAAGCCCTCCCGCCGCATCATCTCGCCAGCTTTTTTAAGCATCATTAAATGGCAATCAAGGCACGGATTCATATTCTTGCCATAACCATATCGCGGATCTTTTACTATTGTTAGATGTTCTGAAGAAATATCAACTACTCGTAAAGGTAAGGAAATTTTAGCGGCCATTTTTTCTGGTATTGTAGCGTTAAAAAAACAACTGACAAACGTCAGTCCGGTCACCTTTATCGCTTGCTCTTGTAAGAGTTTAACCGCTAAAATCGAATCAAGCCCGCCAGAAAATAAACAAAGGGCTTTAGCCATGAAAATTATTTAATCTTTATTTAATAGTAATATTTTAAAACTAAAGCCATGCTAATTGCGCCCCAAAATAGAGATAAAATCATCAACCATTTTCCGTCATTTTTAAGTCCTGGTTCCCGCCACAAAGCATAGCCATAAATTAATCCGGCAAAAAATGGATTAAGAATAGTAACCAAAAGGCCAACAATTATCCATTTTTGTTTTGACACAACAATCTTGTCCGAGTCTTTATTTCTTACCTCGGTTATCATAAAAAATAATCTACTCAAATTATCCTTCCACTTTAAAAACAATGTCGCCGGGCTTGACCATTTGGTCAACCTTCATGCCTACAGCATCGCCAGCTTTAGCTTCTTCGATAGTTTGATGTTCGACCTGCATTGAATCCACAATTTGAGTAAAATCTCGACCACCGCCAACGATGTGAATGGTTTCGCCGGCTTTTAAACTGTCGGTTAATTCTAAAACGGCTACGCTGATTTTGGCAAAATAATGCGTTATTTTGCCGATTTGTTTTTCTTCGGCCATAAATTTATAACAAACTAATTAATATATAAATTATAAAGGGTATCTTGATTCAAAGCAAGCTTTGAAATTATTTGCTTTCCTGATTAAAAAATCGGTTATTATCTGTAGATAATTAAATAACGTATCGACCGCCCTTGATTTGATCGCCGATAACCATGCCGTGATCTAAGGTAATTACTCGACGTTTTAATAAATTAACAATTTCTCGATTATGACTCACCAGTAAAATAGTCGTACCGAATTTATTAATTTTTAAAAGCAAATCAATTATATCTCTGGTATTAATGGAGTCGAGATTGCCAGTCGGCTCATCGGCAATTAAAATTTTTGGCTTATTGGCAATGGCTCGGGCAATAGCTACGCGCTGCGCCTCGCCAGCCGATAATTGATGAGGCCAACGATTGGCCTTACTTTCTACGCCAACAATGCGTAAAATTTGCGGAACCATAGCTTTTATTTTTTTTTCCGGAGTACCGACTACTTCAAGGGCAAAAGCAACGTTTTCGTAAACGTTTTTTTTGGGCAATAATTTAAAATCCTGAAAGACCACACCCACCTGACGGCGTAAATATGGTATTTCTTGACTATTAATATCAGTGATATCCCAGCCGCCAATGATGATTTTGCCCTGGGTGGCCTTTTCTTCGGCAATAAGCAATTTTATAACCGTGGTTTTGCCGGCACCTGATTGGCCAACCAGGGAAACAAACTCGCCCGCCTCAACACTAAAAGAAACATTACGCAAAGCATGCGTATTTGGCGGATAGAATTTACTAATGTTGATTAATTTAATCATTTAATTTTTTTCTGGAGCCGAGGGTGAGGATCGAACTCACGACCTATGGTTTACGATACCGTTGCCCCGCCTGCCATCGCCCTAGCCCGCGGTCGGAATCGAACCGACAACCTACGGTTTACGATACCGTTGCTCTACCAGTTGAGCTACACGGGCTCAGGCTATGGCGGGCAGGTCTACCCTACTTCGAGCTTATTAATTAAGCTCGAACGGGCCGTCCAGTTTTTTTCAAAAACTGGAATAGGCCAATTGAGCTATCTGGGCAAAAGTGGCGGGGCAAGGCTGCCCCGACGTTTTAGTCGGTCCGATGACTCCGACGAGTATCGGACTCCGTCGGAGGACTCCGACTGTAACGTCGGAGAGCTACCTCGGCATTAACACTCAGTCAGCCTATTAATATAATACACTAGGCTGAAAATTTTTCAATTGGAGCGGGTAACGGCCTGCCTGCCCTGACTGCCGTCAGGCGGGCGGTAGGCAGGGAATTGAATCTTTACTTGGGAAGTCCTAAAAGTTTTTGCAATCCGCCAAATTGCGGAGAAGTAGTGAATTTTTGTGGAGCGGGCGACCGGATTCGAACCGGCGACCTTCTGCTTGGGAAGCAGACATTCTACCACTGAACTACGCCCGCTTAATCAAAAGGGATATATCTTGGCTCGCAAAAAACCGGATCCTCGAAAAAGATATTCACTGCCAACTGGCAGATCATTCTTTTCCGGGAGACGCATTCTGCCGTTGAACCATACCCGCCTAAAATTATTTTTTAGAGCTATTCTTAATTTTTTTTAATTGTCCTCTTAATTTGGCTTTTTGATAAAAACTTAGTCTATCAATCAATAATTTACCGACTAAATGATCCATCTCGTGTAAAATTACTCTAGCTAAAAGATCTTCAGCCCTAATAATGGTTTTTTGTCCGCTAGAAAAATCTATATTTTCAATTTCTATTTTTTCCGGCCGTTTGACTAATACGGATACTCCTGGCACGCTTAAACATCCTTCTTCTAATTTTTTGCATTTTTTTGACTTCTTAATTATTTTGGGATTAATTAAAATAATCGGTCCTTCGCCAATATCAACGATGGCGATTTTTTTAGCCACTCCCACTTGATTAGCGGCTAGACCAACTCCATCAGCATCGCCTAAAGTCGCCAGCATATTGGCAATTAGTTTTCTCGCCTCATCGTCAATAGCTAAAACCGACTTAGCCGTCTGACGCAAAACTGGATGCCCATAAGCTACAATATCTAAAATTTGCGAGGTAAAATTTTTTATCTCGCTATTAATTATCGGTATAGCATTGATTCTCTTGCCTTTTGAGGATAAAGTCATAAGTAAATAATATATTAGCAAAATCTGCCGATTTGTCAAAATTAGTTAGACAATTATCGACGTTGGGTATATACTTAAACTATTAAATAGTAATATAGATTTTATGATTCTCTTTTGGGTCATTTTAATTGTCGTTGTTTTGTTTATTCTTTGGCTGATTGGCGTTTTTAATTCGTTGGTTATGGCTAAAAACCGAACCAATGAAGCTTGGGCTGACATAGAAGTACAATTAAAACGCCGCTATGATTTAATCCCCAATTTAGTTGAAACCGTCAAAGGCTATGCGACGCACGAACGTGAACTTTTTGAAAAGGTTACCTTGGCCCGCACTAAAGCTATGGGCGCACAAACCCTTAAAGAGCATGGCGAAGCGGAAAATATGCTAACCGGCACGCTGAAATCTTTATTCGCCGTAGCGGAAAATTATCCAGACCTTAAGGCCAACCAAAACTTTTTAGAATTACAAAGAGAATTAGTTGACGCTGAAGATAAAATCCAGGCTGCTCGCCGATTTTATAACAGCAACGTCAGAGACTTTAACACAAAAATAGAAATCTTCCCGAATCGCATTGTGGCTGGTTGGTTAAAATTCACTTCTCGCGACTTCTTTGAACTGGGCGAAAATGACGCAGCCGCCAAAGAACCGGTTAAAGTAAAATTTTAATCACATGAATCTCTATAACAATATTTCTTCCAATATTCGCAAGACATGGTTGCTTATGACAATTTTTTTGATTTTGATTATCGGTATCGGCTATTGGTTGTCCTATGTTTATAATTCTTATGATATTTTGATTATTGCCGTTATTTTTAGCGTAGGTACCAGCTTTCTTTCCTATTGGTATTCTGATAAAATCGTGTTGGGCTTAAATAAAGCGCAGGAAATAAAAAAACAAGACGCACCCGAGCTTTATCGCTTGATTGAAAATCTCTGTATTACTGCCGGTTTGCCGACGCCAAAAGTATATGTTCTTGAAGAACCAGCTATGAATGCTTTTGCCACCGGACGAAATGCCCAACACGCGGTTATTGCGGTTACTCGCGGCCTATTAGAAAAGCTAGACAAAACCGAATTAGAAGGGGTTATTGCTCATGAATTATCACATATTGGCAATCGCGACATGTTACTGCAAACTGTAGTGGTAATTCTGGTTGGCATGCTTACTATGGCTTGTAATTTATTTTTTAGATTGAGTTTTTATGGGGGCCGACGGCGCTCTGACAATAACGAAGGTGGCGCGGCCGGCGCGATATTTTTAGTCTTGGGTTTGATTGCTATTATTCTAGCGCCGATTTTAGCCAGATTGCTTAGTTTAGCTATTTCGCGCAAGAGAGAGTTTTTGGCTGACAGCTCCGGCGCCATGCTTACTCGCTATCCTGACGGCTTAGCCAGCGCTCTAGAAAAAATAGGCCAAGATCAAGCGCCGCTTAAAGTCGCTAATCCAGCTATGGCCCATCTTTACATCGACAATCCGTTTCACAATCAGCAAAAAATAAATTGGTTTAACAAGCTATTCCTGACTCACCCGCCGATGGAAGATCGAATCAGGGTTTTAAGGCAAATGAATATTCAATAAGGTGACCCTCCGACTCGCAAACTCGCTCCGGGTTATTTTAGCTCCGCTTAATACCCGCTGACTTGGCATTGAAGCTAAAATAAAAAATATAAAGTAAAACAAAAATCCTGAGTTAATCGGGATTTTTTGTTTAGAAAATTTCTGGCGGGATAAACTTCGTTTCACTACACTTATCTCATCTTTCTGCTGTTAAACTTCACCAACACCTCATTAAGCGAAGTGTTAGCGGAGTTTAATGGCGAGACGTTCGGGTTAAGCGCCCCGATAGCAAAACTTTATAAGGGTATTTTAACGTTATTTTTGCTGAGATCCTAATGTTTACGGGTCGCAGCTAAAACAGAAAGAATATAAATATTATAAGTTATCTTGAAATAATCCCGTTTTAAGTTGCATAATATATCTTTCCACAAGATCTATATTTTCCTTTGTCGCGATTATACTAGTGGGTGAGAACTTATAAATCTGGGATCTATTACTTAAAAGCTGGTTGAATAAATTTGACAGCTCTCTCGGTATGTTGTTATTTTTAGCTTCAATATTGACTAAAGATTGGGTGGCGCCGTGAGTTTTCGCACCTTTTATATTATTACCTTGTAGAGGATTTTTAAAAAGTGTAGCATGTAAAGCCTGTTCGAGAGCTTGAAATAAATTATATGCTTTAACCTTTTCGGTACTTACGGCCTTAGCGGACTTGATAAAATCTTCGGCTAATCTTATCTTTTCACATGCATTTTTTTTGTTCGGGATAAAGTTAAAATAAATTGTCCAGTATTTGTTTATGGTGACCACAGCAATAAAACCAAAGTTGTCAAAAATTTCTTCAGGAACCGATATATTCTTTATTTTATGTTTTGCTAGTTCTTGAGCGGTAATAGGAGCGCCGGGCACTAAAGGGCCACCCACCGAGGGATCAATAGTGATTTTAAGTTCGGTTTCTCCATTCAGGCGAATTTCTGTTTTTTCCGGTCTAAATATTATTAAAATTGCGTAAATAGGATCGGTAAAGTTGCGACGAGCAACTTCAGGCATAATCCACAATTCATGGATTTGTCTGATTAAATTTTGAGTAGCGATAGTGTTCATGTCCTAATTAACTACTGCGCCATGGAAAAAAATAATATTTAAAAATAAAGATTCGGGTCATGCCGATAAAAAATTTTAATGGCGGGGGTGGCAGGAATCGGACCCGCATTATCGGTTTTGGAGACCGGTGTTCTACCACTGAACTACACCCCCGTATTTGATGGTTTTGCCTACCTGCCGCAGGAGACTAGTGCTCTGCTTCACCCCACCTAAACAAGCCGGGCAAATTTAACTACGCCCCCAGGCTGGTAGTACACTGTTTATTTAGTTTCCTTGTGAACAATATGCTTTCGGCAAGAACGGCAATATTTTTTCAATTGCAAACGCTCTTTGACGTTTTTTTTATTTTTCGTGGAAAAATAATTAAGCCGATGGCATCCCGTACATTCTAATTTTATCAAATTTTCTTGACTCATAGAAAAATGGTTATGTATTAATAATATTTTCTAAAACTAAACCGTCCCCCTTAATTAAAGTAAAGCTCCGGAAAAATCATCTCGAGATTACTCGCTCGACCACCTCTCTTGAATTTTAGGACAAGTAATATTCTTATTCTTTCTCGGGGTTAAAAATTTCTTGCGAGCCAGCTTCTATTTGGTTGTCCGGAGGGAAAGATCGAGAAAATTCAATTTGCTTACCAAGAATATTGGCGAGCCTTTGTTTCCCATCTTCTGTAAAACTGCCCGTAAACCCCACCTTCCCTTTGTCCGCCTCTATTCCACGCAGTTCACCGAGATCACCGAATTCGTAAACCTCCTTTAGCTTTTCCTCGGGTATGCCCAAAAGGAGAAACAGCTTCTCTACTTGCATTGTTTTAATCTTACCGGGGCCACCTGATGGTATATGCACGGAATTGTATTCTGGAAAAACAAAAGCTCTACAAGGAACGCCAACCTTGGCGCTAGCCCGAAGATCGTCTAGAAACTTCTGGTCTTTCGCTTCTTCTTTTGCAATCCACTCTTCAGCAGCTTCATAATCTCTTTTTGTCGGCTGAGCGTCTTTATTTAGCGAGCCAATCGTTTTGTAATCAAACACTTTTCCGCTTGCTTCAACCTCCATTCTAACTGCCGCGAACGATCTTGCTATGGTTTCTACCCTCTTTTCTCTCGGCACTTTATACCATGGTACTATATTGGGTTCAGGCCTTCTGACCGTGTTCTCTGGTGATGATACCGCCTCATGTTTTCTAAAAGGATTAAACATAGATTTAATAGTTTGATATTAATTTATAACTTCAACCTGGTCTATCTTATATTTCGACCTTTAAAATTAACATGCCCTTCCCATTAGCCGAGGGTCGGAATCGAACCGACAACCTATGGTTTACAAAACCATTGCTCTGCCTATTGAGCTACCTCGGCATAGTCAGCTCAGACTAAGGCGGACGGGCAGAGCCACTACCGCCCAGTTTTAAGAAAAACTGGAATAGGCTGTTGTCCCGACGTTTCAGTAGAAAAGTCGGGTCTCCGACCGAAAGCGTCGGAGAGCTAGGGCGGCATGCTCGCGGTTACAAATCGCGTAACTATTTTTTTCTAGCCAATTTTCTTGTTTCCTGAATTATACCCATATAAATTCTGGTGGGCGGGGCAGGATTTGCACCTGCGAAGGCCGGAGGCCAACAGATTTACAGTCTGCTGCATTTGACTACTTTGCTACCCGCCCCAATTAACATCTAAGCCCGAGGTCGGATTTGAACCGACGACCTACTCCTTACCATGGAGTTGCTCTACCAGCTGAGCTACCCGGGCATGTTGTAAATATTGTTTTAAAATTTTCTGCTTTAATTTGGCGCTATATAAACTTTTAAAGTATTTTTCTTGTTCCATCGCTTCAACTCGTGTATCAAATGATTCTTGATGAATAACAATAAACGGCCTTCTATTTTTTGTCGATATTACCTGCCCACTATTATGTTTTTTAACTCTCGCCACTAGGTCATCAGTTTGCCCAACATATAATTTTTTATCTTTCAGGCTATATAAGATATAAACAAAATACATATTTTGCTACTTGCTTTACCCTAATTCGAGCTTATTAGATAAGCTCGAACGGGCCGTCCAGTTTTAAGAAAAACTGGAATAGGCCAGCTGAGCTACCCGGGCATAAAAACATGATTAAAAATTATAGCAGATATTCGTTAAAAAATCAAGAGGTTTTCTTAGAAAAAACTTTCTTACAAAAAGCAGCAAATTTTGAACAACCGACTCTTGTATCCTTAAAAAATTTTTGCCACCAAGCTGCCCACTCGCGCATAAACCTTTGCTGCATTAAATTCTTTTTAATTTCCGCTTGTAGTTCTGATCTGGTATCTAGCGGGATAGAGGCAACTAAAGGCAGTTTTTTGAAAATTATTGCCCAAATAATAATTAGCGCTCCAACTAAAATTATTAATAATAGAATATTGAAAATCATATAATAATTATTAAGAAATTATTCGGCACAAACGAATGAATTCAGTGGGGTTCAGGCTGGCCGCTCCAACTAAAATTCCATCAATAGTGTCTTGTTCTAAAAACTTTTTAATGTTGTTGTGATTGATATTCCCACCGTAAACAAAATTGATATTATTGCGAACTATCGGCAAAGGATATAAATCAATCATCTTCTGCTTAATAACTCGATTAACGTATTCTGCTTCGTCGGCCAGAATGGTTTGCCCTGAACCGCTAACCCAAACCGGCTCATAGGCTAAAATTAATTTTTGGTGAACTTTTAATTTTACTCCATCCAACGCTTGGCCGACCTGCTCCATTATCTTATAATCACGAGCCCCGCTTTGTCTTTCGGTAAAGGTTTCGCCCACACAGACAATCGGTGTTAAGTCGTTATTAAGGGCGATTTTTATTTTTTTATTAATCATTTCGCTCGTCTCTCCTAAATATTCCCGACGTTCAGAATGACCTACTAACACATACTGACAACCGATCTGTTTTAAAAATAACGGCGAAGTTTCACCGGTATACGATCCTCGTTCTTCCCAAAAACAATTTTGTGCGCCCAAAGCGATATTTAAACCGCCAATTTTGTTCTTTTTTATAATATTTTGCGCGCTAATTAAAGAAATAAGGTCGGGACAAAAAACTAAATCAAAATTTTTAATACTTTTGTTCTTTTTTAATTCTTTTAAAATATCGGCCAGTAAAAAATCCGTTTCCTTTGAAGAAATGTTCATCTTCCAATTCGCAATAATTATGGGTTGTTTCATAATAAATTAATTATTTATTCTCAGCCGCCCAAACAGTCAAACCCTTAACCTCCTGAGCTCTATCTTGCTCGCTATTGGCGCCCAATAAAATAACTATAAAATCATTTTTTTGATATTCAGTAATGCCGGCAAAACAATAGCCCGCTTCTTCGAGATAACCAGTCTTACCCAAATTAACCGTTAAAAAACTATTCAAAAGCTTATTAGTATTTTTAACCTGATATGATTTGGTCCCTCCGCTGAGCGTAGTTTTAAAACTATATATTTTATTAGCTAAAGCTTCGGTTATCTCTTTTTTATCTTTTACTTCCATAATCAATTTGGCTAAATCTTGCGCGCTGGATAAATTGCCGGAATTAAGACCGGTTGGTTCGATAAAAATAGTTTGTTTCATTCCTAATCCTCCGGCCTTCTGATTCATCTGCCCGACAAAATTATTACCGCAGCAAAATGGCGTTTGGCGAACTATGGTTTTAATAACATTATTGGCTGATTTAACCAGGGCGGCAGTAAACAAATCCTTTAAATTTATTTTCTCTCCGTCACTAAAAGCAATTTGCGACGGTTCCAAAGATTTGCCTTTTTGCTCTGAATCAGTATTATCTTCTTTTTTGTATTCTATCTGTAACGACCAATCGGGATTAGTCCCTAAAAAAATATCGGCAGTCATCAGTTTAGTTAAACTGGCAATCGGCAAAGGTTGTTCGATATTCTTGGCAAATAAAACTTTATTGGAAGATAAGTCGATAACCAAAGCGCTTTTAGCAGTCAAATCAATGCCCAAACTCACGGGCTTATCTTCTATTTTATCAAAGCTGATGACTTGATTGACGAGCGTCGGTTGCGGCAATTGAGTCGATAAGTTCAGGGTTAGTAAACTGGCTAAAAAAAATAACAACATAATTAACAAACAGATAAATGCTTTTCGAAATAAACTTTTAATTCGTCAGCTTTAATTAATTCCTGCTTCATACTATCTCTGTCGCGAATCGTGACCGTGCCTTTTTCTAAGGTATCGAAGTCAACGGTAACGCAATACGGCGTGCCGATTTCATCTTGGCGGCGATAGCGCTTACCGATATTGCCATTGTCGTCGAACTCGCACATATATCGTTTTTTTAAATCTTCATAAATGGAGCGAGCTTTGGCTACTAATTCCGGCTTATTTTTCAGAAGCGGAAAAACAGCAATTCTAATCGGGGCTATCTTTTTATCAAATTTCAAAACTATGCGCGTTTCATCTTTTACTTTTTCTTCATGATAAGCGGCATCAACAAACATTAAAAATAACCTAGTTAAGCCAACCGACGTTTCAACCACGTGTGGAATGAATTTTTCTTTTGTTTCTGAATCAAAATAGGTCAAATCAACTCCGGAAAACTCAGAATGCCTGGATAAGTCCCAATCGCCGCGAGCATGCACCCCCTCAACCTCTTTAAAGTCGCCTAGCGCCTTAAAATCATATTCAATATCACAGGCTTTAGAAGCATAATGCGCTAGTTTCTCATGCTCGTGCCAACGAATTTGTTTTTTGTCTATACCGTTTTCTAAATACCAATTCCAGCGAATTTCTCGCCACATTTCATAAGCTTTTTTTACGTCTTTGGGATTTAAAAAATATTGCATTTCCATTTGCTCAAATTCTCTGGTGCGGAAAATAAATTGCCGGGCCACTATTTCGTTGCGAAAAGCTTTGCCGACCTGGGCTATGCCAAATGGCAATTTAGGGTGTAGGGAATCAAGCGTATTTTTATATTCCAAATAAATACCACCGCAAGTTTCTGGACGCAAATAAACGACATTCTCTTCGGTCAGCGCTTCAGTTGGCGAACCGAGGTTTGATTTAACCATTAAAGAAAATTGTTTGGCTTCGGTTAAATCCGTACTGCCGCAAACCGGACATTTTAATTTGCCCTTGGCTCTTAATTTGTTTATTTCTTTATTGATGAAGTCGAGCGACTCCTTGTCAGTCTTAACTCCCAGCGGTTCAAGTAAATCTTCGGCAGTGGTGCGATTCTTACATTTACGGCAATCAATCATCGGATCGCTAAAGCTCGCCACATGCCCTGAGGCAACCCAGGTTTTTGGATGCATGAAAATAGCGCTATCTAGACCCAAGACATCGTCGCGCCGCTCAACCATCGCCTTCCACCAGGAATCGCGAATATTATTTTTAAGCATTACACCATAATGACCGTAGTCGTAAATGGCCGACAATCCCCCATAAATTTCCGAAGAAGGAAAAACAAAACCGCGGCGTTTACAAAGCGAAACTATTTTGTCCATTATTTCCTGATTTGCCATAGATAATATAAAAAATTAAATAATATAGTATTGCCAAGGGAGCGACCTGCCCGCCTATTGCCTATCCAAGAGTTAATCTAAACAAGAATTAAAGAAACAATATTCTTTCTAGGTTTTAACTCCATGGGACGGCGTTGGCAGGCGGGGCGATAAAGAAAAATTAATTTTTCTTTTCCGATCCGCCAGCCGGCGGAGTTGGCAACAATAGGATGTTATACATCCTATTATAATATAAATAATAAAAAAGAAAAGCCAAAAACCTGGCTTAAAAGCGGTAAAGTATTGAGTTGGTTTTTAAATATCCTGGGCTCGTTTGATCACGATAATGCCCATGGCCTGAGCCAAAACCGACAATGATTTATCACGGGTTAATAAATATATTTTATCATTTTCCGTCCTTTTTAAGGATAAACAAGAAGCAATAATACGCAGGTCTGTCGTGCCGATTAAGTCGCGTAAAGCGGTGGCGTGTGGATCAGAAATCGGGGCTAAGTTTATTTTTTCTCGTTTTAAATTCCACTCTCGTTTATTTTTACGGAAAATATTTCTTAACTGCTCGGCGGTGTTAGTGTCAAATTCGGCCAAAGTTTTGTTCTCGATTGATTGTAAAAGTCCGGAGCGAGACGAGCCGGCCACGTGCCATTTCCTGTTTAATATCTTCTGCAAAATAATAATCTGGATAATGAAAAATATATTATAGTGCATATTTTCGTCCTCTTCTTTCTCCTTTTGCAACCCCATACGCAGCACTTGTTCTAAAACGGCGCGAGGGATATAAATATTTTTCAAATATTTTAATCGTTCGCGATCCTGACCGCTCAATAAAACACAGGTGTCAACCACCACGTTTTTTTTCTTTCGGCTTAACCCCCAAAAATATAGTCGTATCTTTTTAAACATGTAGATATTATAATCAAAATCAAATAAAAAGTCAATTCTTCTGTTAAACTTTACCTCGACTTATCAACTGTCTCAATTTGGACATTAATTCTAAGTAAAAATAAAGATTATGAATACTTGCCAAACGCTGACCAAGTTGCTCATTAATCACGAATAAATGCCGTAAATAAGCACGTGTAAAATTCGAGCATGTATAACAAGCGCATTTTGAACTAATCGGCCGAAAATCGTTTTTGAACTTCTCGTTGGTAATATGGATCTGGTCGTAGAAATTTCCTTTTAATTCTTTGTTTTTCCAAATGTATAATAAGCCGTGCCGGGCGTTACGTGTTGGAATGACGCAATCAAACATATCCACGCCGAGCTTGACCGACTGAACGATTTGTTCGGGTTTACCCGCCCCCATTAAATAACGCGGCTTATTTTTTGGTAAAAACGGCTCAACCACTTTTATGGTCTTATAGGTCAACCCTGTTGGTTCGCCAACGGCCAAACCGCCAATCGCATATCCTGCCCAGCCCGGGGCGAAGCCTTTAGGGGAAAGATCCAAAGCAACCAGTTGTTTGGCGCTTTCCATCCGCAAATCCTGAAAAGTACCACCTTGAATAATACCAAATAACAAAGATTTGTTTTTATGCTTTTTAAATTCCTGCTGACCGCGCTTAGCCCAGCGACTGGTTAACTCCAGCGCTTTTTTTGCTTCTTCTTTTTTAGCCGGATAACCGATGCACTGATCAAAACTCATAATAATGTCGCTTCCCAAGGTCAGTTGAATTTTTATTGATTCTTCCGGGGTCAAATTTATTTCCCGGCCATCAATTTCAGAACGAAACTTAACGCCTTGTTCGCTGATTTTTCTACGATGCGCCAAAGAAAAAACCTGAAAGCCGCCCGAGTCGGTTAAAATCGGCTTATCCCAATTTATAAATCGGTGAAGTCCACCGGCTTTTTTTATAATCTCCAACCCTGGCCGAGTAAATAAATGATAAGTATTGCCCAAAATAATCTGCGCGCCCAGAGTGTTTAATTCGTCGGGTGCTAAATGTTTGACCGCGCCGCGCGTGGCAATGGGCATAAAAATCGGCGTGGCAACAACACCATGCGCCGTGGTCAGTTTGCCCAGGCGCGCTTTAGATTTCTTTGATTGTTTTAATAATTTAAAAGACATAATTTATCCTAAATGCCATTTAAAGAAGCGATTTATAACTACTTTGGCACGACGAAAATCAGCTTTTATGAATTTACTTCGCTCTAATTGATCAAAACGACGATACAATAATTGACGCAAAACTTCGGCCACGGCCGGACTAATTGAGATGGCCGCGGCATGTTTTTTTACCAAACATTTTTCACACACCAAACCGCCATGAGACACATCAAAAAATATTTTTTCACCCGCCTTGGGCTGCCGATGGCAAAACAAGCATTTTTTTATTTCCGGCTGATAACCCAATAAAGACAAAAACTTTAGTAAAAAGGCGTAAAAAAATATTTCTTTATCGATTAAGGTGCGCCGGTTCAGGCTTTCTAAAAATTTTACTATTAAATCGAAAACTTGACGATTAATTTTTTCCGGTTTGATGATTTCATCCAGCGTTTTAAATAAGCGCGCCAAGAGCCAAGTCTTGTCGTAACTAGATAAAATATTTTTGAAATACTTTTTTATTTCACCGCCGATTAAATGATAATGATTTCTGCCTGATTCAAGTGAAAGACTTAGTATAGCATAAAATCCGCTGGTCAGCGGAGCTAATTTGCTATTTGATTTTTGAGCGCTGCGAACCAAAATATCAACCTTACCGAGTTCACGGGTATAACAAGTAATTATCCGGTCGTGTTCTTTATGCACTCTCGACCGTAAAACTATGGCATTAAGAACCATATTGAATTATATAAACAATATTATTTCTGCTCCATCAATATCGGCTTCTTTAGAAAACTTCGCTTCTTTGGGTTGGCCAAGAATAAAATTATTGCTTAATGTTTCGGTTTTAATCTTATCAGAAAAATTATCGATAACGCCTCTTAAGCCTTCGTCGCCGGTGCCATAATATAAATCGATTTTATCTTTAATGGTCAATTTAGCTTCCTTGCGGAACGAATTTATTTGACGAACCAACTCACGCACCTGTCCCTCGGCTTTTAATTCAGGAGTAATGATCGTATTAAGAGCAACTCTGTCTTCGGCGCTCACCCAGCCGTCGCCGCTCGATAATTTTTCGACAATCGTCGTCTCTTTAACGTTTAATTCTTCTCTGATGATTCCCAGAAGTTCTACCGGAACCTGACATGATTTGGCAATTTCTAAACGGCCAAGCGGTTGGCGGACTTTAACGCCACTCGAAGCTCGCAAACTGTGAGCCAAAGCGCAGATATCAACGACTGCCTTCATCTGGCTAAGTAATTTCTCGTCAATTAGAGATTTATCGGCTATCGGCCAATCGGATAAATGAACCGAATCGGCTTTATTGGTTAGTTGCTGATAAATTTCATCGCTGATAAACGGCGTAAATGGCGCTAATAATTTAGCTATGCCTAATAAAACATAACCTAAAACCTGGCTTTCGTTAGGATTTTTTTTGAAACGATCGCGTGAACGGCGAATATACCATTGCGACAATTCGGTGATAAAAGCTTCGATGTCGCGGCCGGCAGTCGTTATATCATACTTATCTAATCTTTCGGTAACGTTTTTGACCAAAAAATTATATTTTGCCAAAAGCCATTTATCTAAAACATTTGATGATTTATTTGCTTCAATATTAGACGGCAAAGAATGACCGGTTAATTTATAAAACTCCAAGCAATTCCAAAGTGTCAGAAGCATGCGTTGCACGACTTTTTTCACACCTTCAGTATCAAACAGTTTGCTTTCGCCAGGCTGATTGACGGTATACAAATACCAACGCAGGGCATCAACGCCGTATTCGTTGATCACGCTCATCGGCGCGATGACATTACCCACGTGCTTGGACATCTTCTG
The DNA here is from genome assembly GCA_028715115.1 of Patescibacteria group bacterium. Classification (NCBI taxonomy): domain Bacteria; species Patescibacteria group bacterium. The sequence continues at coordinate 51,962 of JAQUSN010000001.1, forward strand.
TCCCTTTTTATCTAAAATATGACCCAAACAGATCGCGTTTTTATAGCAAGCGCCTTGATCTAAGAGCGTCGAAATACCGAGCAAAGTATAAAACCAGCCACGCGTCTGATCAATGGCCTCGGAAATATATTCAGCCGGATAGTTTATGCCTTTATCGATTCTCTCTTTATTCTCAAAAGGATAATGCCACTGGGCAAAGGGCATGGCGCCGGAATCAAACCAACAATCCATCACTTCGGCTACGCGGGTCATTTTTTTGCCACACCCAGGGCAGTTCCAGGTGTAATCATCAATATATGGTTTATGCGGATCAAAAGGCTCAGGTAATTGTTTACCGGCTTTCTCTGATAATTCTTTATAAGAGCCTAAACATTCTCTGTGTTGGCAGCCCTTACATTCCCAGATCGGAATCGGTGTACCCCAATAACGTTCACGCGAGATCGCCCAGTCTTTAATGCCGCTTAACCATTCACCGAAACGTCCTTCTTTGATGTGGGCCGGCACCCAATTTATTTCCTTGGCATTATCCAATAATTGTTTTTGCAGTTCGGTCATTCTGATAAACCAGGATTTTCTCGAATAATATAAAAGCGGTGAATCGCAGCGCCAGCAAAAAGGATAATCGTGCGCGTATAATTCCGTACCAAAAAGAATGCCTCGTTTTTTCAAATCTTCCATAATGTCCGCATCAGCATCTTTGGCAAATTTCCCCTTGCCCGGCACATCAACTACCAGCTTGCCCTCCAAATCAAGTGTCAGCATTTCCGGAATTGGCAGTTTATCTTGAATAAATAATTGATAATCTTCTTCGCCGTAATGAGGCGCGATATGAACCATGCCCGTGCCGTCTTTAATAGAAACGAAATCAGCCGCGTAAACTTTAAAATAAGTTGGATCATCGTAAATCTTGTACATCGGTTCATAGCGCCAGCCAATTATCTTATCGCCCTTAAATTCTTCGACAATTTCATAGCCATGCGCGCCCAAAACTTTATCTACTAAATTTTTAGCTAAAATATAAAAATCTTGGCCTGACTTAGCTTTGACATATTCTATTCGTTCACCGGCGGCTACGGCCAAATTTGACGGTAAAGTCCAGGGCGTAGTCGTCCAAACTAATAAATAGGTATTTTCCTGACCGACAACTTTTAATTTCAAATAAACTGATTGCTCTTTGACGTTTTTATAACCCTGGGCCACTTCATGCGAAGACAAGGCCGTGCCACAACGCGGACAATATGGCACCACTTTATAGGCTTGATAAATCAAACCCTTGTCCCAAACTTGTTTAAAAATCCACCATAGAGTTTCAATATATTCTTTCTCATATGTGATGTAGGGATGTTCGAGGTCCAACCAGAAACCGATGCGCCGAGTCATATCTTCCCACTCTTTTTTATATTTCCAAACGTTTTCCTTACATTTTTCATTGAATTTGGCCACGCCGTATTTCTCAATGTCCGGCTTGCCGGAAACGCCGATTTGTTTTTCAACTTCAAGCTCAACCGGCAATCCTTGCGTATCCCAACCAGCCTTACGTTCAACAAAATATCCCTGCATGGTCTTATAGCGCAAAATGATATCTTTAAAAATTCGGGCTAAAACATGATGAATGCCGGGCAGACCGTTGGCGGTCGGCGGACCTTCAAAAAACACAAAATTGCCCTTGGGCGATTTTTTCGCCAAAGATTTGGCAAAAGTTTTGTCCTTATCCCAAAAAGCCAGGATCTTTTCTTCAATTTTAGAAAAATTTATCATACCAAATTTGTCGAAATCAAGGTTGGTTAATAGAAAAATAATACCACAAAATTAATCGTTGTCAACAAAAAACGCCTAAATCAGGCGTTAATCGGAGCTTATGGCGTTGTTATTAACAATTATTTAATATCTTGACATTTTCTTAAAAACGTGCTATAGTATAATTACCAATTAATAAGGAGGCTCCGGTGAGCGATTTCTTGAAGATATTGATCGGCTTAGTAATGCTGATCGGAGGCGGACTACTGAGCTATACGGCGTTCTGCCCCATCGTCCTGTGCATTGCCGGAGCAGGCGCCATCATAGCGCTTTGGTCCGCTTATGTCATGGCTTGCCGGTCTTGTCACATAGCAGGCTGACTTCGGTCAGCCTGCTTCTGCTTTTATTTAATTTTTTCTTTTATTTTTAATATTATTTCGTCAACCTTGCTTTGCCAAGAATTTTCTCGGGCCGCTTCGATTCGCAGTCTTTCCCGTTCAGCGTCATTTTCGGCCAGAGCTTTTTCTATATTTTGCTGAAAACCGGCATAATCCTGGGCAAAATAAATCAAATGTGAAAATTTGCCCAAGGCCGGCATCGGCGTACTGACTACCGGCTTACCACAAGCCAGATAGTCATAAAGTTTCATCGGGTTCATCGACATAACAAACTCATTGACTTGATGGGGAATAATGGCTACATCAAATTGATGAATATAATTTGGCGCCGCATCATAACCCTTACGGCCCAAAAAATAAACGTTTTTATACTTTTTTAATTGGCGAATTTCTGAGGGCGCCTTTCTGAAGGAACGGAAAAATTGCGGCCAAATCGGCCCAACTAAAACCAGGGATTTGTCCGGATTTTTTTCGGCCACATATTCTAATAAATTAAAATCTAAACGATCTTGAATAATGCCCAAATATCCGATAATCGGATGTTTTATTTTTTTCATATCAAACGGCACTTTATCGGCGCCGATAAAGTGCGACGCATCAACGCCGTTAGGCAGCCAATAAATGTCCTTGTTCCGCCCCAGCTGCCGAAACAAATCAACCAACGAATTGGCAACGGTAAAAATTAAATCGGCCTTTTGGCTGATAATTTGATAATTTCTTTTTAAAATTTCTTGATATTTAATATAAGAGGGGTGGGCCAACCAATTATCCACGGCCTCAAAAACATTTAAATCCTCGTTTAACCGACCAAAATATTCAATAAACATCGGGAAATAGGAAATCACCACTCGCTTCATTTGTTTTGGTCCGTCGTTTAATTTTTCTAAAATAGAATTTAATTTTTTTATTACCAATTTTTTTGAAAAAAAAGAATCAATGGTGGAAAAAACTATTAATTTTTCATTAATTTGCCTAACTCGCGTGGTCGGATCGCTATAAATCAACTCTTGCTGGGGAGCGCCGATAATATTTTCTATCCAATTTCGAATCGCTCGATGAAATGTAAAAGGCAAAAAATCAACAACTACAATTCTTTTAATTTCGGGGCTGGCCAATAATGAATTTAAAATATGAAAATTACGATTATTGGTGCCGCGCTGCCACTCTGAATACGAAGACATGTTAAACATTATCAGCTCCATATCTTTTAGCGATTAGTTTTAAAAAATTTGGTCAAGTTTTTTAAATATTGAATATCGGCTGCATTAATAAGTCCCATAATCCAAACGCCTAAAGCATAAATACCAACGCCAATGATGGCCACCACCCACCAAGGAAAAAGCGAATTTAATAAAACCATAATTAAGCCCATGACTACGCTGATAACTAAAACCTGGACGAATTTACTTAAAAGCGAACGAAGTGGAATAAAAATTACTTTCTGCGTTCCGAGCCAACCCAAAACAACCAGCAAAATAAAACTTAAAACAAAGGCAATAGAAGAACCTATCTGTTGTAGTAAAGGAATTAAAAGCAAGTTAAAAATAATTATTACTATCATGGCTACGGCTCGATTAAAAACATTGCGTTTTTCTTGGCCGATGGCGTTTAAAACGGTAAAAAATACATAATCCAAGAAAACAAACAACATACTCCAGCTTAAAATTTTTAAAGCCGGCACGGCCGATAAGAATTTATCACCGAAAAGAATTAGAATCGCCGGTTCGGCTAAAACCCATAAGCCCACCGCCAGCGGTACGGTAAATAAAATAATATAGAAAATAATTTGTTCTAAAATTCTTTTTAATTCTTCTTTATTGTTTATAAAATAAAAACAAGCCGCCGGATAAAGCGCCGAAACCAGAGCAATCGGGAACATCCTCAGCCCTGCCGGAATCTTGCCGGCCGCCGAATAAAATCCAACTGCCTGATCATTAGCCAAGCGCGACAAAAGCACAACATCAATATAAGAAAAAACCGTGCCGAATAAACCAGACCAAAAAAATGGCAAAGAGACTTTAATCATTCCTCGAATAGTCGCCTTGTCTAGTTTTAGGCTTATCTTAATTGATCTTTTTTTGCGCAAAAAAAACATTCCGTTTAAAAAATTAAAGATTGAAGCTAAAATTAACGGAATGATTAAATATGGCAAAGGTAAATGGGCGAATAAAATCACCAAACCAGTTGCTAAAACGATTACTTGATAAATTCCCAAACCCAGACCTTCATATTTTAAGTTTTGCCAACCGCGCAACACCGAATAGTTGGTATTGGCAAGATTCTCTAAAACAATAACCAAGCCGGCCAAATAAACTAATTGTCGAGTAATCTCCGGATAAGGTAGAAGCTTAACCGCGATAACTATTAAAAGATAAATAATCGCCGAGGTGATCAGCTTAACCGAAATAATATTGTAAAAATAACCTCTAGCCTTTTCTTCGTCACGAGCGGCTTCGCGTATTAAAAATTGGTTTAAGCCCAAGTCGATAAAAATAGAAAAAATCGCCGCAAAAGAAATGGCGAAAGTGTATTTACCGACTGAGTCAGGCCCTAAAAATCTGGCTAAAAAAATAAAATAGACAAAGGCCAGTATTTTCTGAACAACCGACCCGCTAAGTAAATAAATACTATTGCGAGATATACTGGCCATATGACTATTAATTTATATAGCTCTTTAGCGTTTAGTCCATTGTGGAGCGCGTCGAGCTCGCTTTAAACCTGGTTTCTTTCTCTCTTTCTTTCGAGAATCACGGCTTAACAATCCTAATGGTTTTAAGGTTTTTCTAACTTCAGCATTAAAAATCACCAAAGCACGGGCAATACCAAGACTAACCGCTTCGGCTTGCCCCATGATGCCACCGCCATTAACTTTAACATCAAAAGTTCCTTTCTTGTCCCATCCGGCCGCGGAAATTGGTCTTTCAACTGTTTTTTGCCAGTCAAAATATGAAAAATATTTACTAATTGGTTTGCCGTTAACCGAAATCTCCCCTTGGCCATCGGTAAAAAACTTTACACGAGCCACTGAGGTTTTTCGTTTGCCGGTCGCTAAAATGAATTTATTTTCGGCCGCATGGCGAACCGGCGCGGTTTTAACAACCGGTTTCTCTATTTTGTGTTCGATCGCTTTGTGTTCTAAATGAACTGCGGCTGGTTTTTTAACGGCCGTTTTTTTGATAGTTTTTTTAGTAGCTGGTTTTTTAATTTTAGTGGGCATATTACTTCTTTATTTCAAAGGCTAATCGCTTAAGCATTGGTTTTCTTAATTTATTTTTGGGCAACATGTGAGATACGGCTCTTAAAAGAACTTTTTGCGGTTCTTTAATAAAAACTTCTCCCATTAGCTTGGATTTCATGCCACCAGGATAATTACTATAATGGAAATATTTTTTTTGGGTTAATTTATTGGGCCAAATCTTCATTTTATCAACATTTGAAACGATCACACGATCGCCGCATTCTTTATAAGGAACATAACTGGCTTTATGCTTGCCAATTAAAAGGGTGCTGATTTTAGTCGCCAATCGGCCCGGAGTTTCACCACTAGCGTCAAGATGATGTGTTTTGATTTTATTTTCTGCCATAATTTTTTAAAATGCGAGCATCCCGTCTCGGTGGGACAACCCATAATTAGATAAATTCGAGCACGGCAACCTTGGCCGCATCGCCCTTTCTTTGTTTTAATTTTACTACGCGAGTATAACCACCCGGCCTGCTGTTATAGCGAGGACCAAGTGTCTCTAGTAATTTTTTGGTGGCTGTCTGATTATTTAAGTAAGATAAAATTTTTCGACGGCTTGATAAATCATTTTTTTTAGCCATAGTCACTAATCTTTCGGCTAAAGACTTAACGGTTTTAGCTTTAACTTCGGTAGTTTTAATCTTTTCAGCTAAAATAAAATTAATAGCCAAGCCCCTTAACAAGGCCCTGTGTGGACTGCTCTTTCTATCAAGGGTTTTTTTATTTTTTCTATGTCGCATAACTACTTCTTTGATTTAGCTTTAACAACTTTCTTCTTAATGACCTTTTTAACCGTTTTAACTTTTGCCTTGGCTTTCTTAGCCTTAACCGTCTTTTCTTCAGATTTAATATCCATTCCTTGGGCAATGGTTCTTGCCTGGCCGGTTAAAAAGGCAAATTGACTATTTAACAAATCGGCTGCTTCGACAAAAGCTGCATAAGGAGTAATAGTGCCATCGGTTTCGATGGTTAATTTTAGTCTGTCATAATCAGTACGCTTACCAACGCGCATGTCTTCAACGTCAGAGGCAATCTTAACGATTGGGCTAAAAATTGAATCCAGAACAATAGTACCAAGGTCTAAGCCAGTACGATCTTTTTCTTCTGATGGAATATAGCCGAAACCCTTGCTAATATTAATTTCAATTTCTAATTCTGCCTTTTTGTCGGTTAAGGTTGCCAAATGCAAATCAGGGTTAACTATTTCCACGTCGGCTGATTTTTCGATATCTTTGGCGGTGACTTCTTTTTCTCCTTTTACCGATAATTTAAGCTGGATCGGCTCTTCTCTAAAAACCTTAAATCTTAGTTGTTTAAAATTTAAAACTAAATGCAAAATATCTTCTTCAACGTGGGGTAAAGTTGAAAATTCGTGGCGACCGCCTTTAATTTTGATCGAATCAACGGCTGCCCCGGGCAAAGACGATAGAAGAACTCTTCGTAAAGCATTGCCCCAAGTAATGCCGTAGCCCGGATAACATGGCTCGATAGTAAAATAACCCTTATTTTTGTTTTCGGGATCGGCCTGGTATTCAATTTTATTCGGTAAAATTATTTGCTCCATAAAATATGTTTTATTTTTTAATATTTTATCGACTATAAAATTCGACGACTAATTTGGTATTAAAATCTTTCGGCAAATCTTCGGCGCCCGGCAATTTGATGACTTTAATCTCCGGCTTGGTTTCATCAATCAACAGCCAAGGAACACACCTTTCTCGGCGCTCTTTAGAGGCAACGGAACCGGTTAAAGCTTCCTGAACTTTTTTTGTTAATTTTGTGTTTGATTTTAAAGCAATCACGTTATTAACCCTTACTTTAAAAGAAGGAATACTGACTTTACGTTTATTAACCGTAACATGGCCGTGATTAATCATTTGCCTGACACCATAGCGAGACGTGCCGAATCCGGCATTAAATACTACGCTATCTAATCTGGTTTCAAGCATTCTGATTAAATCAATTTCGGTATTACCAGTTTTCTTTTTAGCCTTATTAAAATAATTTTTTAATTGCCGCTCGGAAATATTATAAAATCTTTTAATTTTTTGTTTTTCGCGCAATTGAATGCCATAACCGGTCATTTTTGGATAGCCCTTTTGACCATGGATTCCTGGCGGATATTTTCTTTTAACTATTTCGCATTTAGTCGTATAACAACGATCGCCTTTTAGAAAAAGTTTGGTTCCTTCGCGGCGACAAATTCTGCATTTTGGACCTAACATAGATGTTTTAAAAAATTAGACTCGTCTGACTTTTGCCGGCCGACAACCGTTATGCGGTACCGGAGTCAAATCTTGAATCGATAAAATATTTAAGCCATTGGCATGGAAAGCTCGAACCGCGCCTTCACGTCCAGCACCAACGCCTCGAATAAAAACTTGAACTTCTCTCACGCCATATTTGGCGATTTTATCCAATAAATCTTTAACCACTATTCCGGCGGCATAAGGAGTAGCCTTTTTCGGTCCACTAAATCCCATTTTGCCCGCTGCTGACCAGCCCAAAACATTACCTTGCAAATCGGTCACATTAATAATGGTATTATTATAAGTAGCATGAACATAAGCCCGCCCGCGCGGGACCTGAGTCACCACTTTATTGGACTTTCTCACTTTTTTTACTTTTTCGGCTTTTATTGCTTCGGCCATATTAATTTAAATTAAGATTAACCTTTAGTGACGGCGCGACGACCGCTACCCATGGTATGGCGAACATTGCCGCGGACTGTGCGCGAATTAGTTTTGGTTCGTTGTCCGCGAACCGGCAAATGTTTGGCATGTCGAGATCCACGATAAGAACTGATTTCTTTCAATCGTTTAATATTCGCGGAAACATCGCGGCGCAAATCGCCTTCTACGCGATAAGTATTCTCAATATGAGATTTTAGACTATCGATTTCTTTATCGCTTAAATCTTTAACTCTTTTTTCTCCGTCAACGTTAGTTTTGTTTAAAATTTTTTTAACCGTAGTTGGGCCAATGCCAAAAATATAGGTTAAACCTATTTTAACCTTTTTCTGCGGGGGAAGATTGATACCGGCAATTCTAGCCATAAAAATTAAAAATTAATCGTTATCCCTGTCTTTGTTTATGCTTGGGGGTAACTTTACAAATAACATAAACTCGCTTGCCCCGACGGACAAGTTTACAATGTCGACAAATTGGTTTTACAGATGTTCGAACCTTCATCAAACCTACGAATTACGAATAATGAGTGAATTCTTTAAGAATTATAATTTGTATTCGGCAACTGGCGGAAATTTATCTATAGCTCAGAACCTATAAGTTACTCTGCCCTTGGTTAAATCGTATGGACTCATCTCTATTCTCACTCTATCTCCCAATAAAATCCTAATCTGATTCATTCTTAAACGCCCAGACAAATAAGCCAGAATTTCTCGGCTATCGTCTAGTTTGACTTTAAAAGTCGTGGACGGCAGCACTTCTTCGACTACACCCTCGACTTCTAAAAAATCTTGTTTTTTTCCCATACGTAGTAAAAGAAAACAATGTTTAATTATTATAATGGAAAGCTAAATTATGTCAAGTCTAATTTTAATTCTTTCCCCAGAGGCTGGCAACCTGGCCTTCTGGCTCCAGGAGTTGATTATTTTTGAGCTTTGTAAGTTGGGTAGAGTTCGCAAATAATCCTTTGCTTCGTCAACCGTCTTGTTCACTAATTGATTTTTTATTTTCGCAAAATCATAAACGGGAATTACCTCATTAGTGACAAAAAATGTTACTATCGCCGTCTCTTTCACTGGATCAAAGGCCGTAACCTGAGAACTATAAATAACGAATTTATCCTTTAACGGCGCCCGATCTCCATATGTGGTGTCGATTAGCTTCTGTTTGAATAAGGCATCCAAATCAGACAAACGGCAGGTTAAAAGTCGATTAGTCTGCGGGTCAAATAGCTTGTCACTCAAAAAATATCTTCTAGTATTAATCTTTTGACCGCGGACAACTATACCGGGGACAGTGTCCAGCTGATAAATACCTTCTTTTATAGAAGAGTCTATTCTAACTAATTGTTCCGCACCATACGGCTCTCTGTTCACCCGTAAAATAACCTGCGCTGAAGGTAAAAAAAATAAACCCGCCACTATTAAAAGGATAACAAATAATCCCAAAAAAACAAGGGCGATAAAACGATGGTGCTGAAATTGCGTTTCCGATTTAATGGCCTTATTAAGCATAATTAGATTATCTCCACCTCTTCTTTTATTTTAATTTTAAATTTTTTAAAAACCGCTAATTTGGCCAGCTTAATCATCCTCAAAACATCCCTAGCCTTGCCTTGACCTAAATTTACTATGAAATTGGCATGCTTGGGACTAATCTGGATTTGCCCGATTTTTTTACCCTTAAGACCAGATTTATCTATTAGCCAAGCCGCGGGAATGAGACCAGTTTTAGTGATATTAACAAGCTCTGGATATTTTTTAAGTAAGGGCTGATGTTTTCTCGAAAAGGTAATATTTTTAAAAATACAACCGGCGCTGGGCTCGCAAGGCTGGCCAGATCTTTTGAATAAAATTTCGTGAATTTGTTTTTTGATTAAATTCTTATCGCCCCCTTTAAGCTCTATCTCTACCTCTAAAACAATAAGCAAACGATTTTGTTTAAAAATACTATCTCGATAAGAAAACCTGCACTCTTTATTGGAAAAATTTTTTTTCGCTAATTTAGGATCAATAATTAAAACTCTTTTTACCACGTCGGCCATCGAACCGCCAAAAGCGCCAGCATTACCGCGAATCGCTCCGCCCACCGTGCCCGGGATCCCGGCCGCCCACTCTAAACCGCTTAATCCGTTTTTAGCCGCCAAGCTTACTAATTGCGCCAAAGGCATATTAGCGCCAACTGATAATTTTTTGCCCGATATTTTATTTTCGTTTAATTTAATCTTAATTACCAAGCCGTTAAATCCTTTATCAGGAACCAATAAATTGCTTCCACCGCCCAAAATAAAATGTTTTAATTTGTTTTTCTTGGCCCATTTAAGGGCGTTAATCAGTTCATTGGCTGATTTTGCCAGAAAAAAATATTTGGCCGGTCCGCCAATTTTAAAAGTAGTATAATGTTTTAAATCGACGTTTTGATTAATCTTTAGATTGGCCATTCAAACAAAAAATTGTTTAGTTATTAAATTATAGCGAAAATTTTTAAAAAATCAAATCCTTTATCCACAAGAAATTGGGACTATTGGCAAAATTAAAATTTAGCATATAATCAAGAAGGATACTTAACATTAAAAACCATATTTATGGACCATCCTTCAACCGTTCAAAAAATCGAGGGAAACGGCATTAGCTGGATTAACGTCTCTAAGATCGGTTCAGAAGAAATGAAGTATTTGGAAAAAACTTTTAATTTCCGTCCACTTCATTTAGCTGATTGTTTTTCACCGCTACAACGCCCTAAGGTTAATCTTCAAAATGATTACTTGTTTATGGTGTTGCTTTTCCCTGTTTATCGGCGCAAGACCAGGGAAATTATCACGGCCGAATTAGACGTTTTTATTGGTAAAGATTACTTGGTCACAGCTCATAATAATGACTTGTCTCCGTTGATTAATTTGTTTAACCTCTGCCAAATCAACGAAAACCAACGGCAAAAATATTTTAAAAATAATCCAACCTTCCTAATTTACGAAGTCCTTAATCGCCTTTGCTGTTATTGCCAACCGATTTTAGATGACATGCAACTGGCCACGGCCAGTATTGAAGAGCATATTTTCCGCGGCTATGAACGCCGCATGGTCAGGGAAATTCTAATCGTTAAAAGAAACATAATTAATTTAAGACAAATCACGCGAGTTCATGAATCTGTTTTAAGCCAATTCGTCACTAAAGGAGAAAAGTTCTTGGATTTTAGCGGTATTAAAGCTAATTTTTTAGAACTTATCGAAAGTACCGGCGACATGTGGAATCTTCTAGAAAACCTTTATCAAAATATCGAAGCCTTAGAAGAAACCAACAACTCTCTCGTTTCTTTTCGGCTTAACGATATCGTAAAAATTTTAACCACCATTTCCGTTCTAGCCCTGCCAATTACAATCGTTACCAGCCTTTTCAGCATGAATATCCATCATAGTCCGCTTATCGATTATCCGGCCGCTTTCTGGATCTTAATCAGCGGCATGATTATACTTTTCGCCTTCTTGCTTTTTTACGTTAAAAGAAAAAAATGGATTTAATATGCAACTATTTAATACTTTAACTAGAAAAAAAGAAGAATTTACTCCCATCAAACCGCCTTACGTCGGTATGTATACTTGCGGACCGACGGTTTATAATTTTGCTCACATCGGCAATTTACGCGCCTATCTTTTTGAAGACTTATTGAAAAAAACCTTATCTTACAACGGCTATCAAGTTCACCATGTAATGAATATTACCGACGTTGGCCACCTGATCTCTGATTCAGATGCTGGCGAAGACAAAATCGAAAAAGCCGCGAGCGAAAAAAAACAAAGCCCACAAGCAATTGCCGAATTTTACACCAAGGCTTTTCAAAAAAATCTGTGCGACTTAAACATTGCCGACCCCGATATTTGGTGTAAGGCTACCGAACACATCCAAGAGCAAGTCGAATTAATAAAAAGACTAGAAAAAAATGATTATACTTATATTGGATTAAGCGGAAATGTTTATTTCAATGCCTGCAAATTTAAAAATTACGGCGACTTGGCTAAATTAAATCTGGAAGAACAGAAAGCTGGCGCGCGAACGGAGATAGATTCAGAAAAAAAACATCCACACGATTTTGTCTTGTGGTTTTCGGTCAACGGTTCAAAGTTTAAAAACCACTTATTAAAATGGCCATCGCCCTGGGGTGAAGGTTGGCCCGGTTGGCACATTGAATGTAGTGCCATGAGCATGAAATATTTAGGTGAACAGTTTGACATCCACTGCGGCGGGATTGATCATATACCCGTTCATCATACTAATGAAATAGCGCAGAGCGAAGCGGCTACTGGCAAAAAATGGGTTAATTATTGGCTACATAACGAATTTCTTTTGCTAGATAAAGAAAAAATGGCCAAATCAGCCGGCGGATTTATTACCCTGGAAAACCTAATAAACAAGGGCTTTAATCCACTGGCGTATCGTTATTTATGTTTAACTGCTCATTATCGTTCACAGCTAAATTTTTCTTGGCAATCTTTGGAAGGAGCGCAAAATGCCTTGAACAAACTTTACCAAACTATCGCCAATTTTGATAAGGCCAATGGCGTTGATCCGGAATATAAAAAAGAATTTGTGGAAGCGATTAGCGACGATCTTGATTCGCCCAAAGCCGTGGCCCTGGCCTGGGAATTACTGAAAAGCGATTTGCCCGAAGAGATTAAACTGGGCACATTATTTGATTTTGATAAAGTTTTAAGTTTAGATTTAGAAAAAAAATGGCGCGAAACTAAAAACATTCCTCAAGAAATAAAAGATTTAGCCAAAGAACGAGAAAACGCTCGCGCAAATAAAGACTGGGCTAGGTCTGATGACTTGCGAAAAAAAATACAAGAACTCGGTTACTCGGTTGAAGACACGCCTGACGGCAACTTGGTCAAAAAGATGAACCAATAAAAACGCATATTTTCTCGGCCGAGAAAATATGCGTCATAATATAAAAACAGCTCTCAGAATTACGGGAGCTGTTTTTTATATTTTAAAAAATTATTTAGAAATAGCCTGAAAAACCAGGTTTTTTATTTTCTTATTTTTGAATTTCATTTTTTTGACAATATTTTGGCCCTTTTTTGATAACCGAAAGTACATAAAAGCGATCTTCTTTAATGCTCTTTCTTGCCCGTTTCTTTTTAAAACCGACGGAATATTGTAAGCAAAAAAGGCTAAACTATCGGCATTTTTTAAAATGTCGGTGTTTCGATCTCCTCCAACTTCATGTTTCTTAATCAAAGCTACAGCATCTTTAATCAAAAATGATTGATAATGATGTTTTTTAATAAATCAGCGGTAATTTTGGCTGATCGCAGGGCATGAGCCTTTTTGAATTGATTAATCTTTGAATAATCTTTAAGATCCCTCTCTGTAATTCCCGTAACCGCTCGCTCGATATCGTGTGTAATGGCCGCTATTTTAAGTGCGTCATTGGCTTTCGGGTTTAATTTTAAAACATATTTTAAAACCAAACGAGAATGCATAACCTCAAAATCAATTGGTGATTTAACTAAATTTTTTTCTACTTCTTTTCTAAATGAATTAAATTTTTTAATATCCATAATCTATTTTTTATTTAGAATCAACGCAAATACAGCGGCGAGTAAAGCCAATAAATTCAGCGAAGCAATCATACTAATACCAGTGCGATAACCGTCAACAACAAGTAAGAGCACCCCCAAAGCATAACCAGCCACGAATAAATTTTGTAGATTATGATTTTTCTTTAAAAGCATTACTAATTGATAAAGCCAGGCCAAAACAATGATCACTAAACCAATAGTTGTCATAAATTTAAAATTAACTAATTAGATACCGACAATTTTAGCAAATCCAAAAATTTATTCAAGTTTAAAATTTAGCCAAGCGATACCAACGCATTGATAGAGCGTTTAGAACCACGCTTACCGAAGAAAAAGCCATAGCTGCCGCGGCCAGAGCTGGATTTAAAAGCCAGCCGGTTATAGGGTATAATATGCCAGCGGCCACGGGTATAGTAATCGTATTATAAAACATAGCCCAAAACAAATTTTGTTTAATTTTTCTAAGCGTATAGCGCGATAAACTCATAGCTCTCAACACGTCTTTCAAGTCATCCTTAATTAAAACTATCTCGCCCGTTTCTAGCGCTACGTCCGTACCAGAACCCAGGGCAATGCCCAAGTCTGCTTGCGCTAAGGCCGGCGCATCGTTTATCCCATCGCCGACCATGGCAACGACAAATCCTTGATCTTGAAGCTTTTTTATTTCTAAAGATTTATCTTGCGGTAAAACTTCGGCCAATATATTATCAATGCCTAATTTTTGGCCAATTGCCCCAGCTGTTAATTGGTTGTCTCCGGTAATCATCGCTATCTTTATGTTTTGTTTTTTTAAAGCAGCGACTACATTATTGGCGCTCGGTTTTAATTCGTCAGCCAACAAAATAACTCCTACTATGCCTTGTTCTTGCGTTACAAATAAATACGTGCCTATGGAATTTAACTTGTTAACAAAAGAATTATCTAGCCCAACTAATAATTTCTTATTACCAAGCATGATTTTTTTATTTTTATTATCAAAGCCAATAATTCCTTGCCCTTCGATTTCTTGAAAATCTTTCACGGGGAATGTCTCTATCTTTTTTTCTTGAGAGTAAAGAGCAACAGCTTGCGATAACGGGTGATTAGAATTTTTCGCTAAAGAAGCAGCTATTTGAATAATTTCTTTCTCATTAAAACCAAGCGACGGATTAATGACAACTTCCTGCACTTCGGGCTCGCCTTTAGTTAAGGTTCCTGTTTTATCAAAAACAACAAAATTAACTCTGCGACTAATTTCCAGCGCCTTGGCGCTTTTAATTAAAATGCCATTTTTCGCCGCCAAGCCTGTCCCCATCATTACAGCCGTCGGCGTAGCCAGGCCTAGGGCGCAAGGGCAGGCAATAACCAAAACTGCGACAAAAACCGTTAAAGCAAAAGACAAAGGATAACCTATAATTAGCCAAATAAATAAGGCTAATAATGCAACTCCAATAACTGCTGGCACAAAATAAAAAGAAATTTTATCGGCCAAAAGCTGAATGGGCGCCTTAGAGCCCATGGCTTGTTCGACAACTTTAATAATCTGGGCCAACATTGTGTCTTGACCTATCTTAGTAGCCCGAAATTTTAAAATGCCATTTTTATTAATCGTGGCGCCAATAATAGTGTCTCCTGCTTTTTTTTCTACTGGCAAACTTTCGCCAGTAATCATTTTTTCGTCGACACTCGAAGCTCCTTCGATAATTATCCCATCAGCCGGAACCCTTTCCCCCGGTCGAACCAATATAATGTCGTCTAATTTTATTTGATCAATAGAAACTATTTGCTCTTGATACTCACCATTAATTAAAATTAACTTGGTTGCTTCTTTTGGCTGTAAACCGATTAAATTTTTAATGGCTTGGCTGGTCTTGCCTTTGGTTAAATTTTCTAAATAATCTCCTAGGGCGATAAAAACTAAAATAAAAACGGCACTTTCAAAATATATCTCAACCGATTTGTTCGTTAATCGGCCAAAAATAAATAATAAAGCAACAACCATACTGTATAAATAAGCCGCGCTAGTGCCCAAGGCGATTAAAGAATCCATGTCGGGCCTCCGGCGCCACAAACCCAAAAACCCGGAACGATAAATTCTTCGATTAATGATAATAATTAAGGTTGCTAAAACCATTTCTATTAATAGCTCGACGGCCATTGAAAGCGGTAACCGCGGAAGGCCAAACATCATGCCCATAGTTAAATAAAGAATCGGTAAACTTAAAATTAATGAACCGATAAAGACATTTTTCAATTTTTTATTATTTTGCGCTTGCAGATGATCGGTATGGATAGACACCCCAACTTCATGTTCTATCGCCCGATAACCAAGGGTGGCAATTAAATCCTTAATTAATTGCGCATTGCTTTGATTTGGCTCAAATTCTACTAAGACCGTTTCTTGGGCAAAATTAACACTCACCGATTTTATGCCAGCCTGCCGGCCTAAAAACTGCTCAATATTAACCGCGCAGGAAGCGCAGTGCATGCCAATAATTTTAAATATTTTTTTCATATAGATTATTTGGTTGTCTTGGCAGGATATTCTTTAAAAATACCAGCCGACAATAACTGGTCAACCGAGGTTTGCTGCGGATCGTATTTAACTTCAAAACGATTAGGCAAACTAAAATAAATAGTTCCCACTCCTTTTATTTTTTGTAATTCGCTAATAATCAAAGAGCTATGTCCCGAACAAGGAATATCTACCTGAAGAATTACCGAATTGCTTTGAGCTAAAACCTGGCCGTTTTGGTTAACATTGGCTACTAACGGAAAAACAACTAAAAATAATAATAAATTAATGCCAATGGTAGTACCATAAAGGGTCAATAAGTATTTCCATTTTCTTTTAATACCTAAGCGCGAAGCTGCCTTATGGCGCCTAAGATAAAACACGGCCGATAGAGTAGCGAAAACCAAAGACAGACCGATTAGGATGTAGAAAAAATATCGATTAAGCAATAACGCTCGAAAAACTGAAGTAAAAATTGTCACGCCCAGCACAGAAAAAATAATAAAAATCAAACATGGAATATGAGGGAAGGCCCCGAAAAGAGCTCCCTGCCAAAAACCTTTTTTGTTTGAATTTGGCTCTTGGCAACAATTATTATGTATATTCATAAAATTTTTATTAAAAAATTAACAATTATGATTTGTAGTAAAAATTGTCAATAATTCTTTGATCATTTTCTTGCGCGCCTGCTCATTGTTACTTTTAATGACTGTGGTAACACAAGTATTAAGATGATTAGCTAGAATAATATCATTTACTTTTCTTAGGGCGGCAATGACAGCTAAATTTTGTTTAATAACATTTATGCAATAAACATCATCGGCAACCATCTGCCGGACACCCTCTAGGTGTCCTTTTAAATAATTCATGCGGTTTAGAACTTGTTTTTTAATGATGCTTTTCATAGATTAATAATTAAATTTTAATTTTTATTTTTATTCATACCCCCTGGGGGTGGGTCTATTATATAACTAAAAATAAAATAGGCAACGTTTGCCTGTGGATAAACTAAACAAAACTATATTAATTATTCGGAACAATTATTACAAAAACTGGCTGATTGCATTTCCCGACAAATATGGCATATTTCTTTGGCGTTTAAAGCGCGATTATAAATGCGCATATCATCAACAAGGCCGTTCGCATAATAACTTGAACCAAATTTCCCCGTTAGAAACTTTGATGGGCCACTCGCCAATGCGCCAGATGCCGCCGTGGGTGCTCCCGAAGCCCCATTTACATAAGCAGTTAAAAACGATCCATCCCAAACCATAACAATATGAGAGAATACAGTAGTGTCGGAAATTGAAGCAGTGGCATTTTTACTAACACCGTCCACATTAACCGTGGTGAGTATTGATGATCCCGCCTTTGGAATAAGAAATAAATTATAGCCTCCACTTCCATTAATAGCTGCAGCTATCAGATGATGTGTGCTATTTGTGCCGCCAGAGTCTCTAAGTCGTTTCCACCATACACTTACCGTAAACGCAGAGGGCGTAGAAATAGCGCTACTCGCCTGCACGTAATTTTTGTTGGTCCCGTCAAAGTTCAAACAGCCACCAGAACCGCACCCCGAAATTTGCCAAGTCGGTGGTGTAGCGCTTAATGTTCCGTTATTGCCCGAACCCGAGTCATCCACTGTCGTTGCTCCGGCTCCACCCGTCCCCTCTTCAAAATTCCACCAGCCCAATAAACTAGAATAATTTGGATCAAGATTTGAAAGTCCGCTTGATGGCCAAACAGACTTGTAGGCAGAAAGAAGAATGGAAGAAAAACTAGAATAAGCTTCAAAGAATTGAGGATAGAGGCCTCCGTCGCCCTGAGAAGAGGTATAGCTAGAAGATGACTCTAATTTAGCAGCTATTCTGAAATTTGTGCCATCTGAGTTATATAGATAACACTGCTGATTAGGTAGAGGGTCATTAGGAATATTAGGTATTTGGGCTAAAAGGTTGGTACACCAGGCCGGAGGAGAATCAGCCACGCAAGTAGACAGACAAGCAGTAGCAGTGGGATTAGGATAGGCGCTGTTAGTGGCATAGGCTAATTCCAAGGCATTGGCAATCTGTTTAAGATCTGCCATGCGTCTCGCGTCCCTAGACTTAGCTCGAGCAGCGCTAAAGCCGGGAACCGCAAAGGCCACCAAAAGACCGATAATAGCCACGACAATGAGTAATTCAACGAGAGTAAAGGAGTGTCGAGAAAAATCAGATTTTTCTAAACTTAACATAGATATTAAATATTTTATTTCTTCAGAGCCATGGTGGTTTTAATGACCGTGTCTGGATTAAGAGAGATGGAATCAATCCCTTCTTTGACTAAAAATTTAGCAAAATCAGGAAAGTCCGACGGCGCTTGTCCGCAAATACCAACTTTGCGCTTATATTGATGGGCGATTTTTATTAACTGACGGATTAAAATTTTAACTGCCTCATTTTTTTCATTAGCAATGTGTGAAATTATCCCTGAATCGCGATCAAGCCCTAACGTCAACTGAGCCAGATCATTAGAGCCGATCGAAAACCCGTCAAAAATCTTACTAAACTCTTCGGCTAAAATTATATTTGACGGAATTTCTGCCATCACATAAACCTTAAGCGGTTTTAGTCCTGCTTTCTGCTTTTTTAACCCATGAGCGTTAATAATCGAAATAACTTTTTGGCCCTCTTCAATCGTTCGACAAAACGGCACCATGGCGATAACGTTGTCTAACCCGAAAATTTCGCGAACTTTTTTAATCGCCCGGCATTCAAGATCAAAGGCTGCTTTAAATTTTTGATCATAATATCTTGAAGCGCCGCGCCAACCAATCATCGGATTCTGCTCAACTGGTTCAAATAATTTTCCGCCAATTAAGTTGGCATATTCATTGCTCTTGAAATCAGAAAAGCGAACGATCACGTCTTTGGGATAAAACGCAGCAGCAATACGGCCAATGCCTTCGGCTAATTTGTCGACGTAAAATTGAGTTTTATTGCTATAGCCAGCCGTAATTTGCTTGACTTGTTTTTTAACCGAGGCTGGCATTTTAGAAAAATTAAGCAAAGCCAGCGGATGAATACCGATATAATTATTAATAATAAATTCTTCTCTGGCTAATCCAACACCGTCACTCGGAATAAAAGAAAAATTAAAGGCCTGATCTGGTTCGCCCACATTCATCATAATTTTAACTTTTGGCCGATATAAACCCTTAAGAGAGGTTTTTTTAATTGTAAAGGGCAAAATTCCTTGGTAGATGATTCCTCGCTCGCCCTCAGCGCAACTAACTGTTACTTTTTGTCCAGAACGCAAAATTTGAGTCGCCTTAGTGCTGCCAACCACACAAGGAACACCAAGTTCGCGCGACACAATTGCCGCATGACAAGTCCGACCGCCTTCGTCAGTGATAATCGCCTTAGCCATTTTCATAACCGGCACCCAATCTGGATCGGTCATCTTGGTCACTAAAATTTGCCCTGGCTTAAACTGTTCGATTTCTTTGACGTTCTTTATTACCCTGATTTCGCCCTGACCGATTTTTGAACCAATGGCAATGCCTTCTAATAAAACTTTTTTATTTTTTGCGGATTTGTCAAAAACATATTCTTCCAAAACGTTAACGTTTTTCTTGGATTGGACCGTCTCTGGCCGGGCCTGAATAATATATAAACTTTTATCATGGCCATCTTTTGCCCATTCGATATCCATCGGCCGGCCATAGTGTTTTTCTATGGTTATTGAATAACGAGCTAGTTCTAAAATTTCTGAATCAGTGAGAGTAAATTTTTGCCTTTTATCAATAGGTGTCGTTAAATTTTTAGTCGGCCGACCTGATGCTTTATTGTAAATCATGGTCACTTCTTTGCTGCCCAATTTCCTTTTAATAATTGGCTGATAGCCCTTTGTTAATAACGGTTCGTAAACCATAAATTCATCAGGCGTAACGCGCCCCTTAACAATATTCTCGCCCAGGCCCCAAGAAGAATTAATTACGGTCACGTCGGCAAAGCCAGATTCTGTATCGCAAGAAAACATCACGCCAGAATAGGCCAGGTCAGAGCGAACCATTTTTTGCACGCCAACCGATAACGCGGTTTTAAGATGATCAAATCCTTGTTCCACGCGATAGACAATTGCTCGGTCGGTAAATAACGAAGCAATGCAAAGACGAACTGCCTTTAGAACTTCTCCTTCTCCGGAAATATTCAAATAAGATTCTTGGGCTCCGGCAAAAGAGGCGCCCGGCAAGTCTTCGGCCGTAGCCGAACTACGCACGGCGACATCCAAATTTTCCGTATCATATTTTTTTGATAACTGCCGATAATATTTTAAAACTTCTTTGGTTAATTTTTCTGGCAAAGGAGTGGCAGAAATCATCTGGCGGATGGTTTTGCCTCGATAGGCCAAATCTTTCAAATTTTTTATATCGAGGCCGGTTAGTGCTTTTTTTATTTTTTTATCTAAACCGGTTTGTGCTAAAAAATATCGATAAGCCTCGGCAGTTGTCGCGAATCCGTCTGGCACTCGCAAACCATGTTTAGTTAATTGCGTAAACATTTCTCCAAGAGATGCATTTTTACCGCCCACCCTAGAGATGTCCTTAATTCTTAGATTCTTAAATGGTAAAACAAAATCTTTTGACATATTTAATCCAAATTAATTTTTTTAGATAAAAAACTAAGCAACGGCAATTTCCATTTTTTACCAGCTAGCGCGGCAAAAAATCCAATAACAGAAAATATTAAACAAAGAAACCAGCCCAAAATACCAATTATCCAACCAAAAATCGGGAAAACGAAAATAAAAGTAAAAATGATTTCAGCAATTAAAAGGGCCAAACCTTGGCGTAAATGATGCTTAATAAAATCGCTGCGTTGTTTTAACCCGAAGGGGATAATAACTAAAACGCCCAAATAAGAAATCGCGACCCAAAGAACATCTCGACCGCTTACTTTTACTTTGTTGGTTGTTTCGGTCATAAAAATAATGATTACGAATTAATGAAATACAACATATCTTATTATAGCAGTCTTCTTTTAAAAAAACAATATTTCATTGACAAAAATTTACTTTTATATATCATATAAATACGCGTCTCTAGTGGTTGTAATAACTTAAGGAGAGCAAATGGCGCGAAAAGCAACACCAACAAAACGAGTCCCGCCAATGGCCGGCTGCCAGAAGGTCAGCTTCGTCAGCAGCAGCGGTACCAACTGGGAAGACCTGTTCAAAGAAGGAGGGATGATCTTGTCCCTTCATCGCCCAGGAAGACGTGCCTCGGCCGCCCTTCGCCTGGTAAGCGTCCTCGACATCCCTCGCACTCAAGCGCCGATTATCGTAGTCCTGAGACCGGCGAACGAAACCGAGGACACGCTTATTCCCGGCTTTGTCTGGCCGGCATTTCCTTCGCAAGGATCAGACGGACCCATCCGCATCAAGGGGTGCCTGCTCGTCCCAGACAACTACACAGACAAACTCAACCTCTAGGCGTACACCGATCAGACAAGGAGGACCAGTCCAGCGTGTATCCATTCTAGCCCGCCGCAGCTTATCTGCGGCGGGCCTTATTATTTAAAAAAATATCAATCTTGACAAATCACTAAAATTTTGCTACAATTACAATATAAGCACACAAACCAAAGGAGGAATGCCGTGAGAAAAACGCTTGTGGCCGTAAGCCTCGTCTGCCTTCTGACCGTCCCGACCTTCGGGTTCGACGTGGTCAAATTGACCATGTGCAGCGGTCAACCGGCCAACTTCAAGGCTGCCACTACCCTGTTCGGACCGCTGATGGCCAGGATCGGCATCCCGATCCCAGCCAAGCCTATGTCCATCAACTTGGGTCTTGGAGCCATGTTCCGGATCCAAATGAACCAGAACAGCGTCTTGAGTCTCAATCCGCTCATCGCTATGACGGTGAGCGATACCTCGCAGGGCCCAACGCCCTACGTACCGCTCATCTCATCAGACAACGTCTTGAGCCTCTGCCTCGGCAAGACAACCGGGCCAGAGTTCGAAACAAAGTTCGCGGCCGACTACTGCCTGACCGCAGCGCCGGGCGATCCCAAGATCGTTCCCTCCGGATATCTCTTCGGACTCCAACGACTCAACGGCTGAGCCGTTGGCGCACAAGCCGACGCTAAGTACAAGAAAGGATTGACGTTGTACGCCGGACCGCGAGCCGATCGGATCATCGGCAAGTTCAGGCTCTACTTCGCCTGGGAACGGCTCATTACCGCGCCCAGCGCGCCCACGCCCCCAAGTCAATGGACATGGAAGGCGGAAGGCAAGTACAGCTTCTGAACTAAGACCTCATCTTCACAGAGGGCGTCGCAAGACGCCCTTTAATTTTATTAAAACAAAAACGGGTTATAAAAACCCGTTTTTGCAAAAATTTTAATAATCTTTAATATTCTCCGCCAGGCAAGCCCATAGACGGCGCCGCATGATTATGTTTATCTTGTTTTTCGGGCAAATCAGTAACCACGGCTTCAGTAGTTAAAAGCAAGCCGGCAATCGAAGCAGCATTCTGTAAAGCAGTGCGGGTTACTTTGGCCGGATCAATAATACCGGCTACCACTAAATCCTCGAATTTATTTGAGGCGGCATTATAACCGAAATTACCCTTTTCTTGTTTTATTTTCTGCACTACCTCGCCCTCGTCTTCATAACCAGCATTATGCGCAATTTGCTTAATTGGCTCTTCTAGGGCTAACCTTAAAATATCTATACCCAGTTTTTCTTCTCCTTCAAGCATAAGCGTATCAAGAACCGGCAAACAGCGAATCAAGGCTACTCCGCCGCCGACCACAATTCCTTCGGCCACGGCTGCTTTGGTTGCATGCACAGCGTCTTCAACTTTAAATTTCATTTCTTTCATTTCGGTTTCTGTCGCCGCGCCAACTTTAATCACGGCTACTCCACCGGATAGCTTTGCCAGACGCTCTTGAAATTTTTCCCGATCAAAATCAGAAGTTGTTTTTTCTATTTCTTTTTTTAAATGACTAACGCGATCTTTAAGCGCTTGCTGATCGCCCTTACCCTCGACGATAGTTGTGTTGTCTTTGGTGGAAATAATTCGGCGGGCCTGGCCCAAATCTTCAATTCTAACTGATTCTAATTTTAAACCTAAATCTTCAGTAATAACCTTTCCGCCGGTTAAAATGGCAATATCTTGCAACATTTCTTTTTTGTTATCGCCAAAACCAGGCGCCTTAACTGCTAAAACATTAAATACGCCTCTTAGTTTATTTAAAACTAAGGTGGTCAAAGCTTCTCCTTCAACCTCATCAGCAAAAATAACTAATTCTTTCTTGCCGGCTTGCAACATTTTTTCTAAAAGCGGAACAATTTCATTAATAGCCGAAATTTTTTTGTCAGTAATGAGAATTAATGGATCGTTATATTCTGAAACCATTTTTTCAGTATTGGTAATCATATAGGGCGAGATATAGCCCCGGTCAAACTGCATGCCCTCGGTCACTTCCAGGGACATTTCAAAAGATTGTGAATCTTCCACGGTGATTACTCCATCTTTACCGACCTTGGCCATGGCTTGGGAAATAATTTTACCGATATTAACGTCACTAGCTGAAATAGAAGCCACTTGTTCGATTTCTTCTGGGGTGGAAACCGGTTTAGCAATTTTTTCTTTTAATTCTTTAACTACTGCGGCCACACCCTTTTCAATCCCACGGCGAATTAGTATGGGGTTAGAGCCAGCCGTGACGCTTTTTAGGCCTTGGCTGAAAATCGCTTGCGCCAAAACTACAGCTGTGGTCGTACCATCTCCTGCCACATCATTAGTTTTCGAGGCCGCCTCTTGTAATAGTTGCGCTCCGGCATTTTCGAATCTATCCTCAAGCTCAATTTCTTTGGCTACGGTCACGCCATCGTTAGTAATGGTCGGCGAACCATAACCCTTATCTAGGGCTATGTTGCGACCCTTGGGGCCTAAGGTAATTTTTACGGCCGCGGCTAATTTATCAATGCCGCGCTTCATGGCCGTACGAGCCTCTTCGTTAAATAAAATTTGTTTTGCCATAAATGTTAGAAGTTTACGAGTTATGAAATAATTGCTAAAATTTTGTCTTCGCTAACAATAATAAATTCTTCTTTGTTTATTTTTATTTCTTCGCCGCCATATTTATCGAAAATCACTTTGTCGCCAGGCTTTACGCTCATCGGTGCACGCGAACCATTGTCTAATAATTTACCGGGGCCGACGGCAACAACCTCGCCCTTGTCGGATTTTTCTTCGGCTGTTTGCGGTAAAAAAATGCCAGCTGCGGTTTTTTCGTTCTCTTTGAGCGGCTTAATTAAAACTCTATCATTAATGGGTTGTAGATTTGACATAAAACTTCCTTTTAAAAATTAAATTGGCGTTCATTGCCTATTATTAATTATTATAAACTATTTTAAAACCATGTCTAGGGTTCTGCGTTTATGGCCCTCTTTCTTGACGCTAAAAAATATCGTGCTATAATGAAATAGCTTAAAAATTAATCCTTTATTATTATGACTAAATATCTGGATATTGCTCAAATTATAGTAACCGCCCTGCTTGTTATTTCTGTTTTATTGCAATCTCGCGGCAGCGGTTTATCGTCTCTTCTTGGTGGCGGTGGGGAGTTTTATAGCACTAGGCGCGGCCTGGAAAAAAAGATCTTCATTGCTACTGTTGTTTTGGCTGTCATTTTCTTAGGCTTAGGCGTCGCTCGCTTGCTCATAAGGTAAAGAATATTAAACTCTTTATTGTCTGGGCTCGCTTAATAATAAACACTATGTTTCTTCATGATATAAAATTTCAGCAGAAGCTGATTCAAAATGTTTTTCCGACAAAATGGCCCAAAATTAAACAACTAAAATATCTACCCCGCTTCCTTAGTCGCAAAGAAAAAATAATTATTAGTTCGGCAACGATTTTGGCCATTTTGAGTTTAATCGGATTAGTAGTGGGCACGCCCAACTCGGCGCTGAAAACTGCTCCGCGCAGCGGCGGACAATATACCGAAGGAATGGTGGGCGAACCGCAATACTTAAATCCGATTTTGGCAAAAAACAACGAAGTAGATTTATCATTAACCAGAATTATTTTTTCTGGTTTATTTAAATACGATGAAAATTTAGAAATTGCGCCTGATTTGGTAAAAACCTATAAAATCAGCGAAGATAATCTGCGCTATAAAATAGAGCTGAAAAATAATGCAGTTTGGCAAGATGGTGAACCGCTTAATGCCGATGACATCTTATTTAATATCGCCACGATTCAAGACCCGCAAATAAAAAATCCTTGGAGCCCATATTTTGAAGACGTAAGGGTTAATAAAATAGACGATTATAACATTGAGTTTATCTTAAAAAAACCGAATCAGAGTTTTTTGAAAATTTTAACAGTTGGTCTGATCCCAAAACATATCTGGCAAAATATTCCAGCCAAACAATTTTCTTTGAACGATTATAATATCAAGCCCATCGGCAGCGGCCCGTTTCAATTCAAAAAAATTAGCCGCACCGAAAGTGGATTTGTAAAATCTTATACGCTGGAACGTAATAATAAATTCTACGACCAGAAAGCATATTTAAGCACCTTGGTTTTAAATTTTTATTCAGATTTTGATTCCTTAGCCGAGGCAGTTAAAAAAAGACGGGTTGGCGGCATTAGTTATGTACCTAAATACTTTGAAGAACAATTGGGCCTTACTAGTACTTTTAAAAAATATAATCTGCAACTCCCGCAATACACGGCTATATTTTTCAATGCTAATAGCAACAACGAACTTGCCTCTAAAGCTGTTCGCAAAGCCCTGACCTACGCCACACCAAAAGAAAAAATCTTAAACGAAGTTTTAGTGGGCAACGGCCAAATTGTCGACGGCCCCATCCTGCCTTTGTCGAGCGATTATAACCCGGCTATTACAAAATATAATTATGACGTTGATAAGGCGGCTAAGTTCCTGGAAAATGCCGGCTGGGAAAAGGGAGATGACGAACTTTGGCATCAAAAAGAAAGAACCCTGTCTATAACCCTAACTACGGTTCAACAGCCGGAGCTAGAAAGAGTCGCCCAAATAATACAAGAGTCTTGGCAAACATTGGGAATAAAAACTAAGCTGGTTACTGTGCCGGCCGACGCGATTCAAAGAGATATTATTTCTACCCGGAATTACGAAGCGCTTGTCTTCGGCGTCATCCAAAATTTTGACAGCGACCCCTATCCCCTCTGGCATTCTTCTCAACAAAAAAGCCCTGGACTAAACCTGACCTCTTTTAGTAATGCCAGAGTCGACGAATTATTGATTAAGGCCGAAGAAACACCGTTTCCCGAAGTACGAAAGAAAAAATATTTAGAATTCCAAACAATTATTACTGACGAAGTTCCGGCTATCTTCCTCTATAGCACCTCTTACACTTATTTGGTGGACAAAAATATTAAAGGAATTCATTTAACAAAAATTAACCAACCGGCGGACCGATTTAATGGCATTGCCAACTGGTATATTAAAACCAAAAAAGTGGTAAAATAGAAATAGTGCTCAACGATGCCCACGTGGCGGAATTGGTATACGCGCAGGTCTCAGAAGCCTGGCCCGCAAGGGCATGTCGGTTCGACCCCGACCGTGGGCACCATATTAAAATTTTATATCATTTTATGAGCCGTTTATTTAGCGGTATACAACCAACTGGAGTTATCCATATCGGCAATTATTTAGGCGCTATCAAAAATTGGGTGGCCTTGCAAGAAAAATACGATAGCCTTTTTTGCGTGGTCAACTATCACGCCATGACCGTGCCTTATGACGCCAAAAAAATGCCTCAAATGACTTTAGATTTAGCTATTGATTTAATGGCTTGCGGCATTGACCCATCCGCCAGCCGGCGGACTATTTTATTCGTCCAATCTGACGTGCCAGAAACTACCGAATTAACCTGGATTTTAAACACGGTTACTCCGATTGGTGATTTAAAAAGAATGACACAGTTCAAAGATAAATCAGAAGAACATCCAGAAGCCGTAAACATGGGTTTATTTGATTATCCGGTTCTTATGGCCGCTGATATTTTACTTTATAAGGCCACTGTTGTGCCGGTCGGAGAAGATCAATTACAACACTTGGAACTATCGCGTGAAATCGCCCGCCGATTTAACAATGCTTTTGGTAAAACCTTCGACGAACCTAAGCCGCTTTTAACCAAAGCCGCCCGGCTAATGAGTTTAACCGACCCAACTAAAAAAATGAGCAAATCTATGGGCCCGGAAAGTTATATTGCCATTACCGACAGCCCGGAAGTAATTGAAAAAAAACTGGCCACAGCCGTGACTGATGAAGCCAGAAAAAAAAGAACCGACCCTGGCGCGCCGGAAAAATGCAATATTTATGCTTTACATAAATTTTTCTCTTCTAAAGATGAGATTGATTATATTGCAACTAATTGCCAAAAAGCCAGTATCGGCTGTTTGGATTGTAAAAAGCTTTTAGCCAAAAATATTATTAAAGAACTTGAACCGATACAAAAAAAGCGAGCCGAATTAATTAAAAATCTCAACCAAGTTAAAAAGATTTTAGCTGACGGCGCTATCCGAGCTAGAGCCATAGCTAGGAAAAATATCGAAGAGATAAAAAATAAAACCGGCTTATTCTATTAAACGCAATATATAATATAGCACTATTTATCGATGGCTATTTTATTTTCATCAACTAAAAAACGCATATTTTCTCGACCGAGAAAATATGCGCATAATTAAAATTTAAATAATTAAGTAACATTCTAATTATTTATAAAATTATCTTATGAAGTTATCGATAAACGAAAAAATTTTATGGACAATTTTTAAATACCTCGAAAAAGCTGATCAAGTCACCTCTTCTAAACAATTTCTAAGCATCGCTCGACCTAAAACTGCTTTTTACAACAAAGGGTATGTCGATTACCTATCGATAAAACATCTTACCCAAAAATCTTTACGTAAGAAAAATTTTAGCGCTCTTATCTATCGACTTAAAAGAAGTGGATTTATTAAAACTACTAAAATAAATAATGCCAAGGCTATTATCCTGACTCCGAAGGCTAAAGATAAAATCCTGCAAATCAATTTAAAACAAACCGACATGCAGTGCCGTAAAGATAAAAAATGGCAAATGGTTATCTTCGATATCCCCGAAGAATTTAGAAA
Source organism: Patescibacteria group bacterium (assembly GCA_028715115.1). Lineage (NCBI taxonomy): Bacteria > Patescibacteria group bacterium. Next base: position 80,260 of record JAQUSN010000001.1, read on the forward strand.
AAACCGAGATCGTTTCCGATTATCTTTAAAAATAATGAGTTATCAAAAATTACAGCAAAGTATATGGATTTGTCCCTACGATGTCGCCGAAAAAACCCAACTATCTATTAAATATTTTTCTTTGGAGAATTATGTTAAGTTGCTGTTGGTTGAGGAAATAAAAATATAAAAATCAGTAAATATAGAAAAACGCATATTTTCTCGACCGAGAAAATATGCGTTTTTATTATTATTTATTATCTATTATTTATTATTAATTATGTATTATGTATTATTAATAACTATTACTCTCGACTGTTTATTCTTAACTAACTTTTTTAATTAACCTTAAATTGAGCTCTCCGCAAAACCAAGCCCCCTCACTCTGATAGAGTGAGGGGGTTGGTTGTTAGACTAAGTACTTTTATTGTACTTCTAACTGCGAATCGTTATTCGTACGCTACGATCAAAACGTTAAAGTGTGATTACCTGGACAATGTCTGGTTATCAGTCGGTAAACCGGTAACCAAGTAACCATTGGTCCAATCCATATAAGTTGACTGATAGGTCTCAGCATGGTTAATACCTTTGGCCTTATCAGACCATAAGAAATCAACCGTAGACTGAGTAGAACCATCGTCAAGTTGGGCTAACTCGGTGTCATGATCGCTCAAGCCACCGGTTAGAGGACTGGTATCATTGGAAACTGGCATGCTGGTTAAGACTGAATCGTATTGAGTGGAGTTGGAAACAACGGCCTTCAAGATAAAGCTCTTGGTAGAACCGGCGCCAACTTCTTTCTCGTTAGTTAATTCAATCTGCATGGTCTTAGCAGCGGTGATAGAAATAGCACCGGTGGTAGAGGTAGAAGTACCATTAGACCATGTACCAGCTAAAGCAGTAGACTGATCATCATAATCGTATAATTTCCAGGTGTTAAGAGTAAGAGCTCCACCAGTACCCGCATCATTGGGGGTAACGTAGAAGCTCAACTTCTTGACAGTTAACGCACCAGAGGTACTGGCAGCAACATTGAACTTATAGAGAGTCATCGTGCCATCAGCTAGAATAGTGTTCGAAAGAGCAGTTAAAGTAACGGTTGGTTTGGTGGCTCTTAAGTACATATTATTGCCATAAATATCGCTGGCATTGGTCGGAGCAGATAAGACGGTTTGTGAAGTACCCACAGCTTCGAAAACGTCGGCAGTGGTTCCATCAACACCAATCTTTAAGTTACGACCAGTAGCGTCAATAGTAGAAAGAATGGTAGATAATTTAGCCGAGATCGTTAAGACCTTGGTACCATCGGCCGGAATAGTCCAACCAACGTTGCTGAAGTTAGCATAACCAGAGGTTAACGAACTGGTTTGAGCAGTGCCGCCTTCTGGAGAGATGGTGACAGTGTCAATACTACCATCGTTAGTAGCGGTATTTAATTTAACTCTGAATTTATTAACCACAAATTGCTCGGTCGCAGCCGTGAATTTAATCTTGGCCAAGACAACATTGTCGTTACCGGCTAAGACGATACCAGCCACAGGAGTATTAGCATCCTGAGCAGTGGTTAAAGTACCAGTCGTAGAAACGGTAATGGCGATCTTGTTAGCAGCGGAAGCGGCAATAGCGTTAGCATCACTAGCAGCAGACATATCAATGACATTGCTGTCGCCGTCATAGGCGGTAATATTAGCGCCTAAGACAGAAGTCAAAGTATAAACAGCCGCAGATTGACTGCTAACGTCGAATTTGACGGTTAATTTTTTAGTAGCCGATTTAGTAATATTGACATTTAAATTGTCAAAAGTAACTAAACCGTAATCATGGGTTGATGCCGTATTACTAAGAGTCTTGGTAGATAGCAAAGTAGTGCCATCATACAAATAAATCGAAGTAATGTTAGCATTCGGTGTGGTCACTTCAGTAGCGCCATTGCCAGTCGTTGGTGTGGCGGCAGTGTTAACGTAAACTCTAGCTTGAAGCTGAGTTATTTTAACATCTGAAGCATTGCCAGCAGTCAAATTAACACCCAAAGCTTCAACTTTAGAAGCGCCCTTAACTACAGTTTGAGAAACTGGAGTAGAGGCAGCGCCAACAGTTAAGCTGGAAGCCTGGATGGTTTGATTGTCACCGGTAATGCTAGTAGGAATAACGTCGGCTAATTTGATATAATCGCCCGTATTCACATCGCGGAATTCATAATCAGTAGCCGCGGTGTGTTCAACGGCGAAAACGTCAGCGCGAATATATTCAGTCGGCAAGGTAGCACTAGTACCAACGTCAACAGTAACAGCTAGGTGTCTAGTAACACCAGCAGATAAGTTGAAAACGTCAGTTAAATCCCATCGATTAGTATCGGCATCAGCATTGGCGGTAACGCAGGAATCTGCGTTCACACAATTCGAGGTACTGATTGATTTAGACATAACAGTAGCGCCAGTGTCTAAATCTTTAATTCTTAAATCAGTAATGCCGTTGGTAATAATAAGATTAGTGCCATCGCTTCTTAACACAACTCTTAATTTTTTAACTTCAACATTTCTGCCAGAAGTTAAAGAGAACTTAGTTAAGACAACGTCTTGAAGATTCCTGCCGATATAGCTGGCGGTCGGACCATTGTCAGCTATACTCACCACGCCACCCTGCATAGTTATGCTGCCGACAGAAATGGAAGGACCGCTAACAGCGGCGCCATAACCGGAAATTTTGTCGATAGCAACTAAGTGATCAACATCATCAACCTTAACAGTCAAAGTTTCAGCAACTCGACCAGCTAAGTCGGCTTTAACCGTGAAAATGCGGTTATTGCCCTTGGTAATGGTGAATGGAGTGGCTAAAGTGAAGGTAACAGTATCGTTAGAGGCAACACTAGCCGCAGTGGCTAATAAAGTGCCTTCCTGATATAGCTTCAAGTTAGTAGCTGAGCTACGAGCTAAGCTGCCGCTCAAAGTCAAAACGACTTCCTTAAAGTCAATATCATTGGCTCCGGCAGTTAATTTGAATGAAGCAATCTCAGCTGCCTGAGCGCCAATGGTTGGATTGCTGATGGAAGTACCAGCGGCAACAGTAACAGTGCTACCACCAGTCACACCGATAACGAATTCGTTACCAGAAACTGGTAGGCCGGTTACAGTAGCAGCAGTAGTCACAGTCTTCAAAGAGAAGGCGTGACGACCACCAGTAGTACCAGGATTACTAACAGTACCTCTTAAGCTAATAACTTTAGAGGAATTGGCAGGAATAGAAATATCGAGGGTCGGGAACTCTACATCATTAGTATCAGAACTAATGGTTCGACCGGAAGAAACTAAGCGGACGCCATCGGCGTAAACCGCCATAGAGGTCCAGTCGGTAGTAGCACCAACGCCAGTTCGATGGAAAACTAAACCGGTCACGTTAACTGCGGTCGCACCAGCGGATAAACGAACCTTTAACAGGTCAACGTTGGCCGCGGTAGGAGGTAGAGTGGCGCCAGAAATATATTCGGCGACGCTAGCAGTTAAACCGCCGACAGTAGGAGTACCAACCCAACCAGGGGTTAATAAACCGGATTCGGCGCCGGTAATAGTGGTGCCAGTCGAATAAACTTCAGTATCTCCAATTAAGATGATATTTGAAGTTAAATAACGATTGGCAGTGAAAGCAGCAGTAGAGGCGAAAGGTCTCTTAACGCCGCCGGAGATCAAATAGATCGTACCACCCTCATCGTATCTGACTAAAGAGCCATCTGAATGAGTAGTAGAAGAGGTAATTAAATCTCCTAAAGGATAAGTGAACTTATCCAATAAGTCACTCGGGACCCAAGTAACCTTCAACCAGTTTGGATCCTTGAATAAGGCCTGATAAACGGCAGAAGACACAACGGGTCTAAGTGTTGCACCCTGAACAAAATAAACAGCTTCTTTGGCGTATCCACCAATGCCCGAGCTAGTCCCACGGAAAAGTGAGCCATCGCGGAAAGGCATCGCATTGCCATCACTATAAGCGGCTAAATCAGTAGCAGTTACAGTTTTGACAGTGCTATAGTTTGATGGATATCCCCATGATAAATAAACATTAGCATGAGGGAAAACGCGTTTAGTAGCTCCCTGGATGTAGTAGACAGCTGGAGAACCAGCAACCTTAACTAAATCGCCATCAGAGATGGTCACGGCACTGGCAGTTAAAACACCGCCCATGCTGGAAAGCACTAAAGCAGCGCTAGCACCAAAGTATAACGCTTTCTTTAGGTTTGACATAAGTAAAAACTCTTTTGAGTACAAATCATTTATTTTGAATAGAACAGATAATAACCAATTAAATTATTAGATGTCCTGTCAAATTAACAATCTGCACTATTTAATTAAGTTAGTCCTATCTTAATGGTTTAAACCTTCAAGGGTTAACCCGATTTGAAAGTTTAACTCGTTTTTAAGACTCGACCTTTAATAGTCCGTCCTAATTCGCTCCGTCATCCGTCATCCGTCAATTGACGGAGACGGAGATGGGTGGCGAACGGATTAGGGCTTAACCTTAACCCAATTCAGGTAATTAAAGGAGAAATGGATTAAGATCAGAGGACTTATAATTGGTAGATTATAAAAAATAATATATAAACCAATTGTAATCCTTAAATATTAAAATTAAATTATTTTTCAAAAATGACGTCTCCGTTAAATGTGTTTTCTTTGACGATGTCTATTTTAACCTCGTCAACCGGCTTAATCAACGAGTTATTAGTATTTACGGGTTTTTCGCTGGGCTTAACCACCGGAACGGTGGGGATGATTACCGTATCTAACTGGTTGATAACCGGAGTAGAGGTAGAATTGTCGCCAGTAACCGTTGGATCGGTTGCATCAACTTGACCGGAAACAGCGCTAATCTTATCGGTAATTTCACCGGCCTTGGTTAAAGCTGTATTTAAATCTTTTTTGACCAACGAAGCCTTGGTTTCATCTAAAGATTTTTGTACATCAGACGATAAAATAAGGCCGGCCATAGTTTTGCCGTCTTGAATTGGCAAAGATCCTTGCTCAACCTGTTTAACATTGTCGTCGACTGGGCTATTGGCGTTTAATTCGTTTTTCAAGGTGCTGATATCTGATTTAATGTTAGTGACCGCGGCCACTAAGTTCTTTTCGGCATTGCCGTCAGCGCCACCTTGGATTTGGCGTGCCAAAACTTTTACTTCTTCAACGCGGGTAGTTATTAATTCAGCACGTAAAACATTTTTTTGGTTTTGGTTGGTGGTCATGGCTAACCTAACTTGCTCGGTCAGTCTCTTTACTGTATATAAAGGTTGTCCGGGTAAACTGTTTTTAGCGGCAAAAATTGTTGAGACGCCGGTAAAACAAACAACTCCAAGAAGCACAAAAGTGGCAATAGCTGGACGTAAATTAAAATAAAAAACCGGACCGCTTGATTGGGCTCCCGTATTCTCGGACAAATAAGTCAACAAATGTTGCTTATTGCTATCAGCCCACAAATGGTCTGGCTTTTTATGATTTAATTTTTTTAAGCCTGTTAACAGGCTATAATTATTTGACATAGGCACTTTTTGGGTTTTAACTTACACTAAATAAGACGTAAAAAGGCCAAAAACGTGACAAAAGACCCCGATTAAGGGATCTCTTTTACCCAAAAACCTTATAAAATAAAGGGTTTAAGGCTTATGCGGTCATTTAAAACCAACACCAATCGGGCAATGATCTGATCCTAAAACTTTACTATATATGTAAGCGCCTCTTAAGCGCTTAATTAAATTTTTGGAAATAAAAATATAATCTATGCGCCAACCCAAATTTCTCTGCCTAGCTTTGGCAAAATACGGCCACCAAGTATAATAACCGCCCTCTTGATTAAAATTTCTGAAAGTGTCGATGAATTTTAAATTAATTAAATCGCTAATTTGTTTCCTTTCGGGTGAAGTAAACATAATATTGTGGCGATTAGATTTTGGCCGGGCTAAATCTATGTCTTCATGAGCTATATTAAAATCGCCGCAAATAATTATTTTTTTATTTTTTATTTTTTTAAGATGATTTAAAAAATATTTATAAACTTTTAATTTATATTTTAAATTCTTTTTATCTCTACTGCCATGCGGCATATAAATGTTAATTAAGATAAAGTCTGAGTAAACTAATTCTAAAAACCTGCCCTCTTGGTCGAACCTTTTAAGCCCCAACTTATTGATTATTTTAAGCGGCGCTTTTTTAGCAAGGATTATAATGCCGCTATAACCCTTTCTCTCGGCTAAATTCAGATATGAAAAATACCCTTGATATTTAAGTAAAATATGGGGTATGTCGCTCTCCTGAGCTTTAATTTCCTGGAAACAAACAATATCCGGCTTAAGGCTTTTTAGACTTTTAATCAGGCCCTTTTTATAAACTGACCTTAATCCGTTAACATTCCAACTTAATATTTTCATGAAGGAGGTTTTATTTGGCTGGCGCGCCCAATTTATCGCGCAGCATCTTTAGTCCGCGATGAGCCAGCATGCGCGCATTATCTTCTTTAATATTCAATGTTTTGGCAATCTCTTTAAAGGGCAGATCTTCGATAAATCTTAAAACCAAAACATCTCGATAGGGATTTGAAACTTGCCCCAGAGCAGATTCAATCTGATTCAGATTAAATTTCTCGTCCAGCATTTCGTCGACATCTTCGTCGGAAACATTTTCACTAATTGATTCGTCAAGCGGCATTTCTTCTTGGCCGCGACTGCGATAAAAATCAATGACTAAATTTTTTGCCACCTGATAGGCGAAACTTTGAAAATTCTCTACTTCTTTTCCGTTAATTAAGTATTGTAAAATTTTTATAAACGTTTCGCTGGTTAAATCTTGAGCCAAACTTTCATTGGAAACACGAAAAAAAATAAAACGATAAATTTTATCTTGATAACGATCATAAAGCCGAGAAAAGGCCGTTTGATTGCCTCTTTTAATCTGTTGTAAAAGGATTTTCTCTTCGAATTTAAACATACCAGGTAGTAAAAATTTGATGTTTCTTAATTAGTGCGATTTATTTGCACGGGTTAAAAAATAATAATTTAATCGATTTAAAATAAACCAGCCAAGATAGTACGAAGCTAAAAGCACTATCAAACTTCTACTACCTGGCATAAATTATCTTGTATTTTAGGCTAAGCTGGTACCAGTCATTTCCGGCGACTTAGGCAAACCCATTAATTTTAAGATGGTCGGCGCCACATCGGCCAAAACGCCGCTCGGCGTTAAAGCGCTTAAATCAACGGGCTGATCCAAATGCGGCGACAACTCAAAATCATTACCTACTATAATAAAGGGTACTGGACTGGTTGAATGTTCTTTGTTTATTTCGCCATTGCGCAAATTGACCATTTCCTCAATATTGCCATGATCAGCAGTAATTAAGGCCACACCGCCCTGCTTTAAAACTTGCAATAAAATTTTGCCCAATTCTTCATCAACTACCTGCAGGCTTTTTTGCGCAGCCTCTAGATTGCCAGTGTGGCTGACCATATCAGCATTGGCAAAATTAACTACGACAAAATCATAGACCCCTAAATCCAAGGCCTTAATGACAGCTGCTGAAATTTCTGACGCAGCCATGGCTGGTTTTTGATCAAAAGAAGAAATTCGCGGCGAAGGAATCAACAATCGGTCTTCTTGTTTAAACGGTTTTTCCGCGCCACCATTAAAGAAAAAAGTTACATGGGCATATTTTTGCGTTTCGGCTACATGAAGCTGCCGCCAGCCAGCATCGCTAATAATTTTTGCCAAAGGCTGCTCTACCCTTTCCGGAGGAAAGGCGACTTGAACCGGCAAGCCCGGTTCATATTCGGTCATAGTAACAAAGAATGAATCAGCTAATAATTTGGCGCGAGTAAAATTCTTAAAATTCAAAACGGTTATGGCGCGAGTAAGTTGTCGCATTCTTTCTGGTCGAAAATTAAAGAAAATTACCGCATCTTTATCGTCAATTGTGGTGATCGGCTGATTTTTTTCATCGACAATAACCGTGGGTAAAAATTCTTCATCAAAAATTTTCTGCTCATAAGAATCTAAAACCGCCTGTATTGGATTTTGGCTTGTTTTATCAGCCTTGCCATTGATCATAGCTTCATAGGCTTTTTGCGTTCTATCCCAATAATTATCTCTGTCCATGGCATAAAAACGGCCGCAAAGGGTGGCGATCTTACCGCAACCTAGGCGCTGGCACTTATCTTGTATTTGTTTAATAAACGACTCGCCAATATTAAAAGCCGTATCTCGACCATCTAAAATAGCATGAACAAAAACATTACTAAGATCATGACTTTTAGCTAAATCCAATAAAGCAGATAGATGTTCGAGTGAAGAGTGAACCGCGCCGTTAGAAGTTAAACCAATTAAATGTAATTTTGAATTATTTTTTTTGACTGATTCAATAGCTTTTATAAAAGCGGAGTTTTTAAAAAACTCTCCATCGGCTATGGATCTATTTATTTTAGGTAAACTTTGCCAAACGATTTTACCGGCGCCTAAATTTAAATGTCCGACCTCTGAGTTACCAGCTTCGCCAAAAGGCAAACCAACGGCTTCGCCAGCAGCCTGCAAGGTCCAGGCAGAATAATTGGTTAAAAGTTTTTGCCAAACCGGCAGATCAGTTAAAGTAACGGCGTTCCCCTGAGAGGGCGCAGCCACGCCCCAACCATCTAGAACAACCAGAACGACCGGCTTAATTTTAGGTTTAATTTCTTCCATACTATTTAGTGATTAACGACTTACCCTTCATGTCCGAGGGCCGCTCAACTCCCATTAAATCTAAAATAGTTGGCGCCACGTCGGCTAAATTGCCGCCCGGTCTTAGCTCGGCCTTTTTATATTCAGAACTAACCAAAATGCAGGGCACAGGGTTGGTTGAATGTTGAGTGTCAATTTCATCAGTGGCTAAATTAATCATCTCTTCGGCATTACCATGATCGGCGGTAAGCACCAGGGAACCATTTAATTCCTTTAACTTATCAACTATTTTAGCCAAACAGTGATCGGTAAATTCAAGGCCTTTTATGGTGGCCTCTAAATTTCCAGTATGGCCCAACATATCGGGATTAGCAAAATTAATAGCCATAAAATCAAACTCGGAAATATTTTTTAGAATATTTTTTGTTATTTCGGCCGCGCTCATTTCTGGCTTCAAGTCATAAGATTTAACCTGGGCCGAAGGAACCATTAAACGTTGTTCTCCATTGACTGGATGATCGTAACCGCCGTTAAAAAAGAAAGTCATATGCGCGAATTTCTCGCTTTCGGCTAAATATAATTGGCGATAATTTTTTAAAACAAGAGGTAAGCTATCGGTAATTAAACGGCTGGGATAAGCTGTACGCACCAAATCAAGATCCGGACCAAAATCACTTAAAGCGATAAAAAATATTTCCTCTGACCAGCGGCGGCGATGAAAAGAACCGGGATTTTGTTTGTTAAAATCTTTTTGCGTAAACGCTTTAGCTAATTCTCTGGCGCGGTCAGAACGCAAATTCATAAAAACAACCACATCTTTATCGCCGATGGTTGCGACCGGCTGATTATTCTTACAAATAATGCTAGGCAAAATAAATTCATCTGTCTCGCTGCGATTATAAGCTTGAACAATGGCCTCTTCGGCTGATCTGACTTTTAGCCCTTCGCCCAAAACCAATAAATTATAAACCTTTGAAATTCTGTCCCAATCTTTGTTGCGATCCATGGCGTAAAAACGACCGCAAATACTAGCGATTTTTACCTGACCACGGCCGCTTTTATTCACGCCATAATGACTATTATATTCGTGGGTATTTCTAAGTTTATTTTCAAAACGGCGAATAATATTAATGGCTGCATGTTGGGGCGAATCTCTGCCGTCGGTAAAAAGATGAAGATAAACTTCATTAACTTTACGTTGGTCCAAAAAATTCAACATAGCCAGCCAATGTTCAGGCGAAGAATGGGCGCTTTGTTCTTCGGTAATAAGACCCATTAAATGAATTTTTGAATGATTTTTTTTAGCGTAGTTAATGCCCTCTAAAAAAATTGGATTCTTCGAAAACGTACCATCTTTGATGCTCTCTGAAATATAAACCGCATCGGCTTTAACTATGCGACCGGCGCCTAGATTAAGGTGTCCGGCTTCGGAGTTTCCATCTTGCTTAACAGGTAAACCAACGCATTTGCCACTAGCGCATAATTCTGTGTAGGGGTATTTATTTTTTAAATCTAAAAAGGTCGGGGTCTTAGCTAAAGTAATAGCATTACCGCGCGAAGGCGGCGCCACGCCCCAACCGTCTAAAATAATAAGAAGTGTCGGACTTGTTTTTTTAGGCATAATTAATTAACTAGCGTCTCTTCTTGCTCTGACCGAAAAGGAGGAGTGGCCGTAGCAATCATTTTTAATTTTCCTTTATAAGTAAACCGGTTATTGTGGGGAATTATTACTAAATCGCCTTTGGCGCACTCTTCTTTGATATTATTAATCAAAAAATAACCGCTACCTTCTAAAACATAATAAATAAAATCTGATTCATGCTCTAAAATAGTTGTACCATGACCGGTCTCAGTCTCAATTAAAAAGTAATGCGTTTTGTCGGTTAAATTTTTAATGGGAAATATTTTACCCTTAATGCCAATTCTTTCGAAGGAAAAATTATCTGGCTCATGAATAACGTGCATAATTTTATATTTTTATAAAACTATTTATTAAAATTTTTATTTTAATTCTTGCTCAATTTCCAGTAAACGATTATATTTGGCCACTCTTTCGCCGCGATTGGGCGCGCCAGTTTTAATATAATCAGCATTAATAGCTACGGCCAAGTCGGCGATGAAATCATCGTTAGGTTCGCCGGCGCGCTGCGAAACAACTATTTTATAGTTATTCTTTTTCGCCTCTTTAACGCAATTGATTACTTCAGTAATAGTGCCTACTTGATTGGGTTTAATAATCATGGCGTTAGCCGTTGATTCACTCAAGCCGCGCTGTAATCGTTTTAAATTAGTGCTAAAAATATCATCACCTATAACCGCCGCCCCCGGCCGAATCGATAAAACTTCTTTGGTAAAAATCGGCCAACTCTCCCAATCATCTTCGGCTAAAGGGTCTTCGATGACTAAAAACGGATATTTTTTAAACCAACTAAGATAAATCTCGATCATTTTTTTGCTTGAATAATTTTTATTCTCAAAACGATATTGTTTTTTATTTTCTTGATAAAAAACCGAAGCGGCTACGTCTAGGGCAAAGAAAACTTCTTCACCTAATTTGTAATGCGTATAATTAGAAATATCTATCATTAAATCCAGGGCATTCTTGACTGTTTTAGCCCTTGGAGCAAAGCCACCCTCATCTCCCACGGCTGACCTTAGGCCTCTTTTTTCTAGAACCATCCTTAGAGCACTAAAAATTTCTACTCCCATCCTTAATTTTTCCGCAAAAGTATCGCGAGCTTGCGGAATAATCATAAACTCCTGAACCGCCAAACCGGCATCTGAATGTTTACCGCCTTCCATTACTAAAAACATCGGCGTCGGCAAAGAAAAAGTAGTTAAAGGTAAAGAATAGGCGCTACGAATATATTTATAAAGCGGGGTTTGTTCGTTTAAACTAGCGGCGCGGCAACAAGCCAACGATACACTTAAAATAGCATTAGCGCCTAGTTTGCTTTTATTTTCCGTTCCGTCTAAATCTAGCATTTTTTGATCGATCACGGAAAGTTGGTTGATCTCTAGGTCAAGTAAGGTCGGAGCGATTATCTCATTAACATTAGCCACGGCCTTTAAAACGCCTTTTCCTAAAAACCGATTCGGATCACCATCGCGAAGCTCGACCGCCTCATGGACGCCAGTTGAAGCGCCAGAAGCCACGGCGGCGCGGGCCGTAAGGCCATTGTCCAAAATAACCTTGGTCTCCACGGTAGGAATGCCGCGTGAATCTAAAATTTCTCGAGCTATAATTTGTTTGATTTTTGCCATATAAAAAATTTTTACTTATAATAAATTAATATTTTAACAAAATTTTAAGACTTAATCAAAGAAACGGCCATCAAATTATAACATAAAATAAAATTAAATTAAAGATCTTCTACTATAATTAATCAAAAACTAATAAAAAGTAAAACGGCCCCAGGTAAAACCCAGGGCCGTTTCTGCGATTTGGAGGCCTAGCGAATAAGGACGAGCCTGACTGGCGGCGAACCATCCGAGGTTCTTGCTTCGTAAACGCCATTCGGCGCCGCGAAACCGCCATCGTCTCTTCCATCCCAGAGACGCCCTGATTCTCGTCCAGCAACATGCCTGACGCACCGGCCGGTAGAGTTATAGATTTTAACCGAGTTGACGCTGGTTAAAAACCTAAACTCCCTGCCAATCGTCGGCTTAACGACCAGCGGCTTTCCGGCATGGATTAAGGTCGAGCTTTCTTCGATGCCCATGGCTGGCACAACCAGACGAACGCCATAGCCAAGGTGATGAGCCACTTTGTGGCGCCGACCCACGGCTATAATCGTATCTCCCCTGGCTATCCAGTCGCGAAGACAGAAACTCGGTAGGAAACTGTCTGATCCATGGAATGTCCAGAGGGTATCTTGATTCGCATAGTCGAATGCCACAACCAGGCCGTGGCCAAAGGCGCCGCCACCCTGACCGACTGCTATTACTACGTGCCCGCTGGCCCATTTCTTCAGCCTATACAAAACCGAAGGGTTGCCGTATGAGAAGTAGGATTTGGTCCAAAGCGTATCGCCATTTCTTAGGTCAACAGCCATAAACCAGAATCTTCCTTCATCGTAACGCGAAGTCTTTGCTACCACTAGGGCGATAGTATCATCCAGTTGCTCGACGTCGGCGGCGTCATCGGCCGAATCGGGATTGCCGTAAGTGCGACTCCATAACAGCTCCCCCGCCGTATCCAAGCGGGTAACAGATATGTCCCAAGCATGCATTTCGTTGGTGTCGGCGACAGTGCCAACAACAATAAAATCGCCATTGGTAAGACGCCGCATGCTTCTAACGCTGTCCTTTCTGGCAAGACTATAGGTCCGACGCCAAATCGGAACAGCGTGACAGTTGATCTTCATCAACAGCAGATTGGACATGCCGAGTTCTTTGCGGGTAACCGAATCAACCGGACGGTTCTCTCCAGCCACCATGATGTTACTATCGTTGGGCAACATGACTGCGGCTCGGACGTAGTCATCGCTCGGGAGTACGGGTAGATGGTAGAAGAAGTTGATGCTGTCGAATCGCTCGTTAACAGCTGCCTGAACCGCGAAAAAGCCGCAGAAAGGATGGTCCCCCGAGAGGTTCACGCCAACCGCATAGAAAGTATCCCTGTGACTAAATAGCTCACAGGGATCTTCGTGGGTGTAGACGTAGGGGGGCGGAACATTATAGGCACGCCGTCCCAATACCTCCCCCTGTGTATTCATCCGGAACAGAGCAACTGGTAGCGTCGCGGCTCCTGGCGGAGTCGGCTCCCAATCAAAAGTACCCAACACTATGAGCTCATTGCCCCAGGGAGCTTCATAGATCCGATAGTACAACGACCCAAGAATGCATGTATCCCGAAACTCCCCCCAGGTTGATAGGCGCTACAGCCGACGCAGTCGTGGCCAGAAAGACCACGACCAGACAGACGACCATTATCAGGTGTTTCATTTTCTGCCTCCTTAGCAGAGTTTGTTAAAGATCTCCTCCTGATTGAGCCATAATAGGCCCATGATTCGGTTTTATCGCGTTTTAAAATAATGTCAAGCCCATTTAGAACAACTTTACCCCGTTAATCAGGAAGCTGTCATTAAAACTAGGCATAAATTAATTTTAATATTCGAGTAGAATATTCCTTTTTAAAAAATAGGGATTAACGGGGATTACTAACTGCCTTTGTTTTGACTTTAATATATTACTTTAATGCATTAATGTTAACATTTTGACTCATATTTCTACGGCCGTTAAAATGTGAGTCAAAAAACAATTTATGCCATTTATTTACATATATATAAATAAGGGCCATGTTTACGACGTTATAAAAGAGAAATATAAAATTTTCTAACTGGGTAAAGGTACAATTTTCTGCTATAATAAATAGTATCAAACGTACAATTTATAGTATATAACCTATAATATTTAATAAATATGCGTATTGGCATAGACGCTCGCCCCCGGTCACAAGCAGGGCATGTGAGGGGACGTCGCTCGTTTAAACCAATTACGTTATCATGATTAAATAATTAATAATTTGGCTTTGTTTATGAAGATAGGAATAGACGCTCGCTTCTTTGGCCCACAGGGCAAAGGAATCGGCAGATACACAGAGAAGTTGATTGAATCTTTGGAAAAGCTCGATCAAAACAACGAGTATTTTATCTTTTTAACTAAAGAGGGGTTTGATTTGTATGAACCTAAAAACAAGAACTTCCATAAAGTTTTAGCTAATTATCCTTGGTATTCTTTTAAGGAACAATTGCTTTTGCCAAGACTACTAAACCAATATCATTTGGATTTGATGCATTTCTTACATTTTAATAAACCACTACTCTACAAAGGAAAGTATGTGGTGACTATACATGATTTGACCTTGTTGGATTTCTCGACAAAAAAAAACACCCAGGGAAAATCCTGGTGGTGGTTTAAAAATATTATTTTTAAAATCGTCATCAGTCAGTCAATAAAAAGCTCGGAAAGAATTATCGCTGACTCGCAATTTATAAAAAACGATCTATTGAAAAGGTTTAAAATACCAGAAGATAAAATTAAGGTTATAGAGTTGGCAGTGTAAAAAATAAATCAGGAGCTCCTTAATTACTGTCGTGGTTGCCATGCGGTTTCTGCCGGTACGACGGGTAGTTTCTTTGACAAAGATCCACAATGTTGGCGCTGCTAACCCAAACAGCGATAGTTACCAAAAGTGCTATCGCTGTTCTTTATCTAAAAAATTTACTAAAATATAGGCATGAAATATAATCAAATATATCAAAATAATAATGTTTGGGGACAACAACCAAACAGACTCTTACGGAAACTTCATGGCCTCTTTAATATTAGCGGGGGGTTCTTGGATTTGGGCTGCGGGCAAGGAAGGGATTCTTTGTTTATGCTACAAAAGGGATTCAAGGTAGACGCTGTAGATAATTCTCAAGAAGGCATAAATAAAATAAAAGAGCAAATTCAAGTAAATAATTTACTGCCCACTAACATAACTCTATTTTGCGATAGGATTCAAAATTTTAATATTGCGAAAGATAAATATGGCATCATAAATGCTTTCAACTCATTGCAGTTTTTGTCCAAGCAAGAGGCTTTAAAAATAATTAATAACATTAAAAGTAATATAAAAAACAACGGATATGTTATTATTTCTAGCTTTACTACGAATGATCCACTTTATATAAAAATAAACAACGATAAACGCTGTTTTTTTGAACCTCAGGAATTAAAAAAAATATTTTCTGACTTTAATATTATTGAATATGAAGAAAAAATTATCGAAGATAAGGGACACCCCGGCACCCCAAAACCGCACCATCATGGGATTGTAAAATTAATTGCACAAAAGATAAGAAGTATTCCAAACAATAATACTATTATTTAATAATTCTATTACTAAATATTTTAAAAAAATATTTAACTAAAACTAATTGGGGGCCCGCGGCAGGATACCGCGGGCCCTTTCTGATCGAAATCGAGCTACGAACCTCCAGTCGTAGTCGAAGGGATGGTAGATGTCGTCTAGGAATTAACGAACGACGATAACCTTGTGAGTCTTTTCCAGGTCAGTATCAAACAGGAAGAACACTCCCTGCTCGATCGGGTCCTGAATTCGCCGTCCATTGACGTCGAAGATGACGAACTTGTGTTGAGCGAAGACGCGCTTGAAAGACGCGAACGGGATGACGGTAGGAAGGGGCGCCTCGTGATTAAGCACATTTGCCTGCTCTTCAAGTATACTGGTTGGTAGTATGTAGATGCTGTCGACAAGGGTGTCGTTGTGTGGCGACTGGTCGCCCGAGAGCTGAGTGACACAGCGAACGCGCACCCATCCAGTAGTGCTATCGCTACGGGACGAAAAGCTGATGAGAGCTTCGTGGTTGGGAAGTACTTGCGAACTGGTGTCTAGATAGCGGTTGGAATCGACGTAGAGTTCAGCTGGAATGACAGTGGGGTAAATGCCGTGATTTTTGACGTTGATGTTAATGCCAAACGAGACGTTGAGATTCACAGTGTCTGGAACGACCAGCTCCAGCGGCTGAGCATCGATTGAGTCGATGATAGCTGGCCGAGGCCACAAGACAAAGATGTCTTTAAGGTGGCCCGGATCGACAATCTGGTAATCCTCGTATCCTGGCCTGGTGTTTCGAGCTCGAATCCAGGTAGAACACTTGGCTACAGAAAGTCGGCTGTCGTTAAAGCCAGGTAGATCGCGGCCATTAACCGTATCAATCGCAGTCAACCAATAGCCGGGCGGAGTGCCGTTCGTGCTGCGATACCAGCTCGGTTCAATCCCACCGCACAGCACTGTTCCCAGATGAGTCCAAAACTCAAGCTGGTAGTTGACGTCATTCTCGCATCCTGGCGTATATGGTGCGCCGGGATACTCGTAGTCATCAGCCCAGCCTGGAGACCAGGCTGGCTGGGGTCCGGCCGCGCTTACGACTACAGTCTTATAACGGATGGCTTCCGGCGCTTTACAGCCAAACCAGGTAGCAATGCCCTGGTGCAAACTGTCTACACCAGTACCAAAGGCGAAACAAGACCAAACGGCAACGAACTTGTAGCCAGGCACTGCACAGCACCAAGCAGCTAACATACTGTCGGTCAGGACTTCGTTGTTCCACAGAACCGTCTGCCAGAGATGCTCTGGTGGAGGGCAACCATGGCCGATAACCTGAACAACCAGGATGTCGTTGGAGTCCATCTGACTACCATAGCTGCTAAGGTGGCGCTGAATGCTTGCGAGCGTAGTCGAATCATCAATCGGCGATCGCCGATATTTCACACTAACGCCCGAAAGGGGATTTCCCCGCTGTGGCCAAGCATTGCCCATCAGATTGACGTTAGTATCGACCTGAAACCGGCCGTCCTGGCAAGCCGAGTCATATCCTTTCACCTGATACCACATGCAAATGTCGTCACTCATGTTCTGAGCATTGGACGTGCAAATGGTCAGACTGAAAACCTTCTGGGAGTCCGGCGTCTGGGCAAAACCCAAGCCGAACAGCACCAGAACGAACAGAGCGGGAAAGAGCTGTTTCATTGGATTTCTCCTTATTTCTTGGGTTTTTCTGTTTCTTTGCTTGCTCTGACACTTGTCAAAGAGCTATTTATTATAATACACCAAAAATTGACAAAAGTCAACCCGTAAAGCTAACTTTTGCACTATGAGGTTTTCTCGCTACATTTGGTCTAATATTTATATTTTTAGTAATTTTCATTAACTATGACGCCACGGGTCACGGCCCGTAAAGCTAACTTTTGCACCGCGGATTTTTTTGATTAATTAGCTTACTTTTAGTCCAGAATCTAACGCAACACTCTTGACGCCACGGGTCACGAGTCCTTTAAAAATTATATACTTCTCTAATTTTAACGGGTAAATGATAAAAATTGGCCGCAAAAAGCTAATTTTGATATTAAAACAATGGTAATTAAAGAAAAATTAATAATTATTTACTATTTAAAGAAAATAAATAACTCGCCTTTTGTTGACGAGTTATTTATTATAATTATTTTATATTCCGTGTTCTACGTTCTATTTTACCTGCCGGCAGGCAAGTAAATTCTAGATCCTATTCCTGATTATCTTTCTTTTTCTTGAACCCTGGCCTGACAAGTAGTTTTATCGCATCCGTAACGATACCACTCAGCGTTAACCGTTTTACAGCTGGTTGTATCGCGCGGTCCTTTAGCCGACGATTCCCCAGCGCCGCTAGTTTGCGTTAATGAGTAATAATAGATCGTATTCGGATTAACGCGAGAGTCAACAAACTGGCAGCAAGGATTTTGCTCTGTGCAGGCAAATTCAGTCTGACTAGCGCCATATAAAAATGGCTGATTGGTTGTTAACTGGCAAGAAGCGGATAATGAATTCGATAAACTTTCCACCAAAAGTGAAGTATGGGAACGCACTTCTTTATAAGCAGAAACATTATCAAGCATGGCGCTTAAAAGCACGCTAGTGCCAGCCATATTAAACGAAGCCGTGTTAGATGTGTCTCCAACTAAAGAAATATCAGCTGGCGTACCTTCAAAATTTTTATCAACAAATAATTTTAAATTAACACCGTGGCTGGCTACGCAAGCAAGATAATGCCAATTATTATCATTAACCGTGGTAGTGCCGGTAACCTGAGCTTGATTGGTGCCATCACTAATAAAACATTTAGCCTTGCCGCTAACTATACTCAATTGATAACCATTGTTCCCGCTTATTTTCTCGATAACCATGCCGTCAGTATCAGTCGTTTTAACCCAAGCGCTAATAGTAAACGATTCTGTGGTTAAATTAACATCCAAAGAATCACTATCAGCAACGGCTAAGTGGCCACCATCAAAATAGCCAGAGCGATTAAATTTTGCGCCTTCGGTAGTAGGATAAGGCGAGCCATTGGCCGTAGCATCATTATTATAATAAGAAGAATCTTTAGCCGCGCCCTGACCAGACCAAGATGTTTCATTCATTTTCCATTGGCCGACTAAATTTTCGCCACCCGGTAAACCCTCGCCTAAATGTCCGACAATAATACAATTACTGCCAGTTAAAGAATCACAGCCATTAGACCTGACCGAACGATAAATATTATAACCATCTATGTTATTACGTTCATCAGCTGTTGGCGCCCAGAACAATTTTAATTGACCACAAGTATTACCTTGAACCATTACATCTTCTACTAAAGAGCAGGGTACGGTTTTAACGCAAAAAGGCTGAGGATGATTTGGCAAAGTATCAGTAGCCCAACGGTTGCCATTATTGTTCCAAGCTTGCATTTTATAACAATAACGGGTGTTTGGCTCTAAATACCAATCATCAATAGTTTGACACTCATCATTAGTACAAGCATCCTTAGAAATAGAATAAGGAGAATAATCATAACCGCCAAGGCACTCATCAAGAGTGGCGTGAGCTGGGCAGCGCCAAAATATATATGAAGTGGCGCCTTCAGAGGCCTCCCAAGTTAAATTCATACTAGCATATCCTCCCCCATCGCAACTTAAATTAGTAATAGGCGCAGCTGAAAAAGTATCAAATGCCTTAGGGGATGCTCCAGAAAATACATGTGACCCAGTAATCCAACCAAAATAATTAGAATTCCAAGACCAGGTGCGCCAGTCATAATGGCCCGACGGAGAATACCATCCGCCAAAAGTATAATAACCGCCACCTTGTGAATGGTCATTTAAAAATAAACCCCAGGCATAATCATCAACACCCGGCTCACTAACTTGACCATTATTATTATAAATATCAGTTTGATAATTATTAACCACTCCGCTTAATCCGACCCAACCATCAGAACTACCACTAGCCCGCACCCTGGCCCAACCGGTCACTTCTTGCTTGGCATCTTGCCAAAGCTCTTGGGCAGTCTTTACCCGATTATAAATAACCACATCATCTAAATAACCGCTTAGATGCGCGCCGGTTTGTTCGCCGCCTAAATATAAAGGAGATGTAGTAGCTATATTAACGCTTCCTGATTGAGCGTAAACTCTGTCTAAAGCGCCATCTAAATATAGTCTTACGTAAGCGCCGTCATAAGTCATAGCCACATGGCGCCATTTATCCTGATAATTAACTCTAACTTCACTATCGCTAAAATTATAAGCATTCCAAGTGCCGTCAATGTATAATTTGGCTTGAAAATTATCATAAGTTGCCGGAATCACGCCCAAGGCATAGGCATCGGCCTTACGTAACATAATTTGCTCTGCGCCAGTATCTCCTTTTAAATTAATCCAGCCTTCAAGAGTAAAATTGCTTGTTAAATTTAGAGGTGAACTGCTCTGTACTTGAGCCCAAACCGCATCAGGCGCCAAAGGATTATTATCAACATCAAAATCCAAAGCGCTATTAAATTTGCCGGTAATAAGAAATGGAGAAAAGGTCGGATAAGTCGGACCAAGAGTAGCGTTAAGCCCTGTACCAACTGAACTTGGAGTAGTGCCATTCCTAGTATCAATCTCATTAAATTTCCATTGAGCCACTAAATCTGGATCTGGCGTGCTATCAGTGCAGCTACTATTATAATTAAAATCTTCACCGCAATCACCTAAACAGCTGCCATTGGACAATCGAGATCCTATACAAGCCCAAGTCGAAAAGCCATCAGGCGCAGTACCGCCACAAGTTTCACCAAAACAAACATAGCCGTCTCTGGTAGCCGTTAAATCTCCGGCCGAGCCAAGATTGGCCATATAAGCATAACCATTTAATTTGTTGGTTGCCGTCGCGCCCAAATCAACATTAAGACCATAATCATTGGAAGCTACTGAATAAGGACAAGCTCCGGCTTCAGCCGGACAATAGCCGGCATCAGGGCAACAACAATCAAACGTCCCGTCATTATTATAGTCATTATAGCAATTAGTGTTCAACCAGCCGTAATTTTCCGACCAAAGCCAACCACGGATATTGTGAGTAGAACCGCCGCGAGCGGAAAAAAGTTTCGTCAGCCAGCCGTCAAATACAAAACGATTCATCGGATCAAGGAAAGACAAAACCCTAGTAGACGTAAAGGTCTGAATCAGCATCATGATTAAAACCAAGAGTATGATACTGCAAACCGCCAAAAGTATTTTTTTTGATTTAGACATAACAAAAAATCAAAGGATTATTCAAAAATTAAATACATCTAAATTCCTTATGATAAAATTCCTCCTGGTAAATAAAAACTCCGTAAAACAAACCTAATCCTATAAAGGACAGCAGGTTATAGATACTGTCATCTCTAAACCGCCGCCGCCGCCACTATCAAGAGAAACTCCTGTCACCACATGACCTGCTGGACAAGAGGCCAATGGCGACTCAGGCGTTGAGCTAACTACTACACAAGGAGTTAATGAATTGTTTATAGTTGTTAATTCGCCATTAACTGTTAAATCTCCATTTATGGTAGTATCACCATTGGCATCAACATATATGTCATTAATTGAACCAGTACGACGAATCAGGAAATTATCAGTTGAATTATCCATGCCAACGTACCATTTTTCCGTAGATTGACGATCCATACGCACACCAGTATAAAGTTTAGTGGCATTATTTTGATTAAGCCTAACCATGGCCGTGCCAGTAGCGGCAGAATTTTTAATATCTAGCTCATAACCCGGTGACTCTTCCCCAATACCAAGTTTAGTAGAGAAGAAACCATCCCCGAGAAAATAACCTGCCCAGCCACCATTGGCAGCCTGAGATAGAATAGCCTTTCCGTTAGCAACATCTGTATAACCAAATACGCCTGCATAATCAGCTGAGTTCGTTTTACCATATACCCCGTATTCATTGCTCTCGCCAAATATTGCGTAATTATCTCCTCCTAAAACAGTTAATTTATAGTTTGGACTTGTCGTCCCAATACCGACCTTGCCGCCGGTAATGGTCATGTCGGTGTGACCCTGCCCGCCGAATTGGACAATCCGGTTAGCTGCACAAATTGCCGCACCATTAGCATCACCGCCGCCGCATAAATCGCCCCAGCCAAACTCGGCTTTTTCTGTCCCATTTTTTTGGAAACTGGCAAAACCGCCTACAGCCGCAGCGCTAGTGTTAACAAACAATGGACTTTCATTGGCTCCCGCGCCAGCCGTTGGCGTAAGTGTCAAAATTTGAGTAGTTTTATTATAAGTCATGCCGATCGCACCGCCAAAACTATCGCTATCGTTAAATTGTATTTGGGTATTGCTACCGCCGGGCGTGGCGCTGCCGCCGGTTCCGCAACTTCCCCAGGTTAATGCACCGGCCCCATCATTCGTTAGACATTTAGTTCCACTAGCCTGAGAAGCCGGCCAAGTATAGTCTACATTGTTAATTCTGGTAATATCTCCGGCGGCCGTAACAAGAAATTTTTCGGGTGAAGCGCCCTGACTAATACCAATAGTGCCTCTTGTAGCCACGTTGCCACTAATATCAACCGAAAGGGCAGTAACGGCGCCTTCACAAATGTTGGCGCCGGTGCCGCTACAGTTTTCTAATTTCAGCAAAGTGCCAGTCGAGGTACTTTTGGCATTGCCGTAAATAACATTCTTACCACCACCGACAACCAAATCGCCCTTACCAACAATTAAACCAACATTGGCCCCTGAATTTCCCTCAATATTTAAACTTCCGGTTTTGGTCTGATAAGTTGAACCAATATTAACCGGAAAATCCGGATTGCCACCAGGTGGGGGCGCGGACGGTTCAGACCAGGCAGCTAGGCCCGGCAAAATGCCAATAAAAAATACTCCAACGAGGAGTATAATCAAAAAGCCAAATAAACCTTTTAAGGCAATTTGACCAGCTTGATTAGAAGAAGGTCTTCTTGTCATAAAAAATAACCTCTTACTGTCCCTTTAGGGACAAAATTATTTTGTTTAAAAAAAATAACTTACAAAACCTATATTAATATTATAGATGTTAAAAGATTAATGTTAAGTGCTCAGCAGTGGAAAAGTCTACCAGACAAATTAACTGCCGCCAATGATTTGCCAGCGCGGAAAAATCATTTCTATCACTCGCTGAAAGGTTTTATAAGTACCAACCGACTTAGAAATCTTTAAACTCTTGGGCAAATTCCCAGTCCAATTAATAGTGTAATCCTGACTAATAACTCCACTATTATGCAAGGTTATTTTATAATATGAATTTAAATAATAGGGACTAGCCCCCACGCTAATCGGAACCACAAAAGACGAAGAAAAATCAGTATAAATAGTTTCTGTTTGAATCCCTGTGGCAATCACCTCTTCTAAAACAACCATATCACTCGAACAGCCGGCCGTAAGACAACTAACCGTTAGCCCAGCGCTAGGATAACCAACTCCACGAATATCTAAATAAAGAACAAATGATTTCCCGGGCGTCAAAGTAATATTACCGAACGATGCGTCTGCGTTTTCTACTGTAATATCATTGTTGCCTTCCACTAAATATTCCGCGCCATTGCTTAAAGTATCATTAGACCCGCAGCTATTCGGATCGCCAAGCTCGCAATGATTTTTTAAAACCTTATAAGCAGTTTCTTCGGCCCCGGACTCGGCGGCGTAAAGCGCCGCCTCTGAATTAGCCGAACCTTTGGTCATGCGCGCCTGGCGGATTAAAACATCTGCTACTAGGGCCGCCGAAGTTAAAAGCGAACTGATGACAAAAATTACCAACAAAATAGTAATGGAGCGCTTATCCCGTAACATATAACGTGATATGTTTATCATAAAAATAAATTTTCAATTTCTAATAAATGATTTTATTTGTAAAAATTCGCGAATAATTTGTAGCTAATTCGCGTGATTGGGGCTGCTCTTTACCTTTTTTCTTCATAACGTTGACTAATTGTTTGTTGCAGTCGAACGTATTTTTGCCCAAAGCGCTCCTTTTGCGAACTTAGTTCCAAAACCGTTGTTACGCGCGGTACCGTAAAGGTGGTCGCTCCGGCCGTATACGGATTTGTAGTGGGGTCAATGTAAAAATTTAATTTTTCAACCTGAATATCAAGCATAGTTACTGGTTCAAAGTTAACGGAAACACTATCACAGTAAGTTGCGTTACCGACGGATTCACAGCGCTCAGCGCGTTTACTGAATGCATTAAAATAATAAACCGTATAAATATAATTAGCCGAACTGCTATCGTTGTCATTTATTAAGGCCAAGGCGTCTTCTGGCGTATCAACTCCCGCGGTATAATAACTGTAATTTATGCGTTTATCGCGAATATCTTTGGTAATTTTGCTTAATAAATTTTGGCCATCCTGCTGAAGATCGGCGTTGACCGAAGATTTTTGTTGACTGCCGATGGCATAAATATAAATTCCAGTCGCCACAACGATAATAATCGAAATTAAGCCGACAGAAACTATTAATTCTAATAAACTGAATCCTCGGCGATGTAATTTATTTTTAAGACTCATTATAAATTGATAATTAAATTAATCTTAACGCCAATCGGTAAACTTCTTCTCTAGGGTCACTTGATGGGGACGATCTTTTTCCGTCCATTTAACCAAAACCGTAGCCACTTTTTCACAATTAGCGCTGCAATTAGTGCCTAAGTCGTCGCCAGTGGCTATAGTCACAATCCGTCGAAAGAGGGTCTTGGTTAAACCTACGGTGCAATTACCGCTATCATCGGCGTGTGAATAAATTTTAGTAGTCGGATCAAAACAAAGTTTGCAATTTAAACAACTATCTATATTGCCATTAGCCGCGGTGTCAAAATCAGTATCACCATAATCAAAAACATAAACCCCGTTATCTAAACCAAAAGACCAGGTCTGGCCTTCATTAAACCAGTTAGTTGATCTAACCGCTTGGCAAACCTCAACACCTTCTCGAGCTAAAGTAATCGCCTGAACCCATTCGGTGGTTTGTCCACCCAAAGACAATGTTGAAAGGGCTAAAGACAAAATGCCAACCAACGCTATGATCACAATAGCGGTAGCCACAATAGTTTCAATTAAAGTTTGAGAAGATTTTCTCTCCATGAAAATATCTTAATAATATACTAAGATTGCGAAGTAACAACGTCTATTCTGCCCTTGGAATTAATGCGTATATATAGGTAAGTTTGATTGCCGGAACTTTTAATGCTATAGAAAATGTTTGCTCCACTGGTCAAAGCGGCTCCATCGCAATAAACTTGTCCTTCCGGCCGAGTAAAAACCAAGTCTTTACAGCCGGCATTCTCGATAATTAAGCCCGGAGACAAAGTATAATCCTCTATTGATTCATCACTTGCGCTCGCGTCCCATTTATAATTATTGGGCGCGCCTTGATCAATATAAAGCTTATAGGTCGTGCTATTATTAGATGGCACATATATGCCATAGCCATAATTGGTTAAATTGCTCGTTTGTTTATAACCAGTCAAGGCCATACTTTGCGATCGCTTGATTACGCTGAGCATCTCCTTGCTGTTGGTCAATAAATCGTCTTTTCTTTGACCCGTGCGATAGTTGACAATAGTCATGGCGCTTAAGACGCCTATAATAAAAACAACCACCACTAATTCAATAATCGAAAATGCTTTTGATTTTTTTTTATTATTACCTTCCGCCATCTACTTATTTTATCTAATTATAAAAAAGTATGCAAATACCAACCTATGATTTTTTGGCCAAAAAACATTGTCACCAAACTTCCAATAACCAAAAAGGGGCCCAAGGGAACTTGAGAGGCCCATTTTTTTTGACGAGTAAGAATTAGGGCTAGGCCTATTAAGCTGCCGATCAGATAAGAAGCTAAAATCGCCGCCAAAATGTTCGGCCATCCGAAATAAACGCCCAATAAAATCCCGATGCGAAAGTCTCCCAAGCCGATTCCTTTGCCACGGGTAATTAAATATTGGACGATAAAGAACAGGCCTGCCCCCAAGCCAGCTAAAACAATATTCAACCAGTATATTTTTAATAAAAATAAATTAATAAATAAAATAACAGCTGCGATCGGCATTAAAACAGTATCTTCTATAATATAAAACTTAAGATCGTAGACAAAAGTAAATATTAGCGCAAAAATCATCAACCAGTCGCGCAGTAAATAAATTACCACATCGCTCGACCCCGAAGCCAATTGATGATAAGCGGCCGCTAAAAATAAAAAACCAGTAGCAAGCTCCACGAGTGGATATTGCCAGGAAATTTTTTGCCGACAAGAACGGCAGCGGCGTCGCAGTAAAAAAAAGCTTAAAACCGGAACATTATCATACCAACTTATTTTTTTAGAACAACGAGGGCAAAACGACCTGCCTAAAATGCTTTTTTTATGATACAAACGATAAATGAGGCAGTTTAAAAAGCTCCCCATTATCAACCCGATGACAAAAGAAAATACGAAAAGTAAAATCATGATTCTATTTTAACATAATCCCCGAAAAAAAGAAGGGCTCCGTAAAAAATAGTCAAAGGCGCAATCGTTAAAAGATTTCTTTGGTCAATAACGCCAACCAATAAATAATAATTATTTGAATCGGTAAAAACATAAAGAGCTAAATAGAAAATCAAGCAGCCCAAAACGGAAAAAAATAAAAATGAATTTTCTCTATGCCAAAGAGATCGCCAATTAAAAATAATTAGCAAAATAAATATCAACCACCAAATGTTCCAATTTGAAATGACAATAAGCCGATTAAATAAAATGCTTAAAGCGCCGAAGCTATGAATTAATTTGAACGAATTTTCGTTGTTTGCCCAGCTTAAATGATGGCTAAATTTAAAAATTAACCACGGCAAAACCAGAGCAATAAGTAAACCAGCGCTAATTAAATGTTTTACTCTGAATTTTTTCTTTACTAATGAATAAATCAAGGAAGAGACTAAAATAATAATCGATAGGGCCAATCCTTCATTTTTGGTCCAAGCCGCACTGGCAGCTAGAATTGCGCCTAAAATAAAATATCCCCTGTTTTCCTCCCGCCAGCCACGCCAAAAATAAATCGCAGTGGCTAAAACATAAAAAGATAAAATTAAATCTGCATAATCATGCCTGGCATGATAAACCACAAACGGCATAGTCGCCAAAAAGAAAGTAAAAATCATGGCGCGAAAACGCGAAGCGGTGCGGCGCAAAGCGCTATAAAGAATAATTAATAATGATAAATAATAAATGGGCAAAGTAAGTTTTATGGCCGGCTCAAACCAGCTCCCGACCAAAACAGATTGCCAATCCTGCCACAATGGCAGTTGTAAAGGATAGCCTAATAAATGGATACCCAAGAAATATGGATGGTCTTGGTTAAGAATAATTTTATTTTGGCTAAAAAATATTTTTGCTTTTAATGACCAGGTGGCCAAAGCGTCATACTGAATAATCGGCCGCCACCAGGCTGAGAAAAAAACAAAAATTATTGTTGCGGCGATAATAATAAATAAAATTATTGTTAAAATCTTGGTTAACAACTTAATTTTTTGTTCATTTGGCTTATGGTTAATGTGAGAATCAACAGCAACTCGGCGTAAAATTATAAAAACAATACTTAAGAATAATAGTGCCAATAAAATATTTACCGACAAGGTTAGCAATAGACCCAGCCAAGAAAAAATAAAAATTAACATAGTTATAAAAAACACGCCCAAGGCAAAACTTAAAGCAAAAATTTCGCTTAAGAAAAATTTTGTTTGGCGAGCGATTAAAGTTATTAAAACCAAACCAAAAATTATCGGCGCTAAAATCCCTAAAATAGTTGAAGCTATTATTATCATTTTCTATAATAGATTAATTGATTAGGCGCGACGACTATTTTTTCAAAGCCATCATAGTTTGCCTCTAGAGCAAAATAAGACAAAACATATTTGGCCAGATTGATATCGCCGACAACTTGGTATTGATCTATTAAATCATAAATTAAAACAATGCGGCGATAATCAGTCGATGGCGGCAGGAAAATCTTACTGCCCAAGGGTATTTTTTCTTTAACCGCCCTCAAATAACTATTTAAGTCCGTACCTGAATTGTCCTGTAAAAAACTGTTGATTAAAATTGCCCTTTTTTGATCGTTTGATTTGGAAGACAAATTATAATCATCTTTAAATTCTAAAAACCAAGCGCGCAAAAAATAAATTCCGCTACAAAACCAAGCAACTAAAACGACGATTAAAAATATTTTTTGCCAATGGGCGCGCAAAGCGCTATCGCGACAATTAAAAAGATACAAAACTATCAAAATAATTGCGGTGAAAATTAAAATATAATATGAAAGAGGTGTAGCGTAAACAAAAATCGGCGGCAGCATATTAATCCAAGATAATCCTTCGGCTGGCAAAGAAAAATATTCCTGCCATAGGGTTTTTAAAACTAAACCAGGCGTGCCTGAAAGTAAAGAAAAAGAGTCAACTTCAATTTGTGATGGATTAAACTTTAAATATAGGCGGTCGACCATGCCATACCAGGCGTCAAAATTAGATAAATTAAAATAATAATCGGTGAATTGATTATTCTTTTTATTAAAAATAAAATTATTTAACGGCTTGGCTCCTCCTTGTGGATTTAAAAAATTTACCGATAATTGAGAAAAATCCGCGGTGGTTTTTAATCTTAGAGCTAAAAAATGGTATTTATCAGCGGCAAAATTTAATTTTTCCTGCGGAGGTAAATAAAATATTAGTCCGGCATTCTCTTTGATAATCAAGGGATCGCCTGCAATGTTTTTTTGGCAATTAAGACCACGGTCGTTCACAAGACAACGTGGTTTGTTTTCATTATTTTGCGCTTCAAAAGCAATAACTGATATTGATTTCAAAATAAAACTTCCGGCCAAGAAAACAATGACCAGGCCTAAAAGAATTATCGTTTTTTTATTTTGCCGAAGCCACTTGAGCATAAATTAACTATACCTATATTTAGCAATGGCCCAAATAGCCCTTAGGCCATCGGTATATTTTATCTTTTTGCCGTCTTTATAAAGGCGCGGATGATAAGAAATTGGTATTTCTAAAATTTTATGTTTTTTCTTTAAAAAATCAGCTGTTAGTTCTATCTCTAAATCAAACCCGTTTGACTCTAATTCTAAACTTTGGATCAAATTTCTTTTAAAAACTTTATAACAGGTCCAGGGGTCGTTGATTTTATGCCCATAAAAAAGATAAAAAAGAAAAGACAAAAAACGATTGCCTAAATAAAATATTTTATAAATCGGGCGATGTTTGGTTAAAAAACGCGAACCATAAACCACCTCAGCCCTGCCCTCTGAAATGGGCCTAACAAGATCGGGCAACTCTTGCGGATTATATTCTAAATCAGCATCTTGGATGGCAATAATATCGCCGGTTGCTTCTTTAAATCCTCGACGCAAAGCAAGCCCCTTGCCCTGATTAACCTCTTGAAAAAATATTTTATAATTATTTTGCTCTTCTTGGGCAACGTTTTTTAAAATTTCTCTGGTTCCATCAGTAGAGGCATCGTCAATAATTATTATTTCCGAATCAATATCAAATTTAACAGCTTTAATTCTTTCAAGTAAATCTAAAATCGTTTTTCTCTCGTTATAAACCGGGATAATGATTGATAATTTCATATTTTATTTTTGCGCCACGATAAAATTATTAAAACCAAACTGAAATTGTTGTGCCTTAACAATTTTAAAACCTAATTTTATTAATAAATCTTTAAGTTCGCTTAAATTAAAATAGCGGAGATGGCTGCCAATTTCTTCTTGGCTCAAAATATTAAACTTAAAGGCTAAAAATTCTAAAAGATTTTTTGATCTGGGAGCTGGAGTGGTAATAATAATCCGACCACTATCTTTCAAAGGTCGATAACAGTCCTTTAAGATATCTTCCGGGTATTCAACATGCTCTAGAACCGCCAAAAGAGTAATGACGTCAATAGAGTTAGACGGCAGGTTAATTTCTTTGGCTAAATTACTGTGGCAAATTTCTAAATTGTCTTTTTTGAGATTGTCGATTTTTTTATCAAATCCGTAACCTTTCGAAATTGAATTCTTAATAGACTTTAAAAGAAAGGCTGATTGGCCGCAACCAATATCACAAACTACTGCACCATTTTTAATATATTTTTTAATCTTATTAACCCTTAGTCTTCTTAAGACTTCTTCTAAGAACATAAAAGATAAATAAAGCGTATTACTTTAAGTAAATTTGACCTTATGGCTCCGTAATGTTTTTGCCAATAATAGTTTTGCGACTGGTAATAAAGGGTTTTGCGTTTTTTATCGCTAGTCAGGCTTTGGCCACCCAGGTGAATTATTTTTGTAGTAATCAAAACAATAATTTTATAGCCCAAATTTTTAACTCGGCGGCACAAATCGCGATCCTCAAAGTACATGAAAAAATTCTCATCAAAACCGTTGATTTGTTCAAAAATTTTTCGGCGGATTGCCAGGGCCGCGCCACTAACCCAATCAGTGAATAAATAATTATTTTTCTTGATTAATTGCGTTTGATTGCCTCGATATATTTTATCGATCATTTTGTCTCGGCCAAACGAATAGGGCTGAAGTTGACCGTTGTCCAAAATCAATTGCGGCGATATAACTCCTACCTCTTTGTTATTTTTAAAGCATTCGCTGATTTTTTCAAATATGTCTTCAATAAAAATCGTGTCTGGATTTAAAAAAAACAAAACATCTCCTTTGGCCTGCTTGGCTGCCATATTATTGGCGGCGGCAAAACCAAGATTTTGTTTTAATAATATTAAATTAATAAAAGGATACTTTTCTTGATAACCAAAAAGGGCGGATTCTTGAGAATTGTTGTCAACAATAATAACCTCTGTTTCAATCCGGCTAATGAATTTGATCAACGAATTAAGGCATTGATCCAAAAATTTCCAGCTATTATAATTGACGATGATAATAGATAATTTCATTGATCGCAAGTTTTATATATTCTAACCAAGAACGATTACCGAGAGAGCGTAAATTCAATGTATAAAATTTTTTCTAATTTTATTTTTTATAAAATTTATTGTCTCTTTCGGCCGTCTAAAAAAATATTTTACTAAGAGATAAAAGCGCCTTTTTTTGCGTTCCTTCAAAAATAGATCGTATAAACATTTTAATTCTTCTCGGTCTAATTTTTCTGACAAAATTAGATAATTTTTATAATTATTTGAAAAATCAATACTTAATTTATTCCAATCCATATCATTAGAAACCAATCGCCTCCCTAAGGCATATTCCCAAATAGGCGTACCTGGCAAAGGCAGAAGAGCATAAACATCAAAAGAATCTAGTTTACTCTTCTTAATAAAATTTAAAGTATCCATGATTTCTTCTCTCGTCTCGTCCGGCGAACCTATAATAAACGAAGCACTAACCTGCAAATTATATTTTTTCAAATAATTAATAGCATCCATATTGTCTTTGACTGTTACCAAATCGCCCTTAAGAAATTTAAATATTCTCTCGTTCCCAGACTCAAGCCCCATAGAGACTATGTCAACCCCCATCTCTTTAAGCAATCTGGCAGACTCATTATTAACCAGATTGGCACGCACTGAAACGGTAAATTTTATCTTTTTATAAAATTTCTGTTTTTTTATTAATTCAACTATCTTTTTTAATCTTTTTTTGTCGGCGATAAAAAGATCATCGCAAAACGTTATTCTGGGAGAATTATAACGATCGACAAGATACCCTATCTCCTTGATCACATATTCTGCCGAATTAAACCTGGTCTTATCCCAAAATCTCGAAGAAAAACAAAACCTACACTTATAGGGACATCCCCTTGAAGTAAACATATAAACATTGTCTCCCTTTTTGATGTTAAAAAGATTTCTGTCGGGAAAGGGAATTAAGTCTAAATTTTCTATAAGAGGACGACTCTCTGTTTGAACAAGTTTGCCCTCATCATGGAACACCACCCCTTTAATCATCCTAAGATTTTCCTTAGTAAATTTTTTATCAATAAATAGCTTTATAATCTCGCCAAAGGTTTGCTCTCCTTCGCCGATAATTCCCACGTCCATATTACTGTCCAGGCTTGAGGGAATGGCGGTAATGTGGCTTTTCCCAATAATTACGGCTATATTTTTATCTTTACAAAACCTAGCTATCTGCTTCGCCCTGTTGAAATTTTGCGAAACGCAAGAAAGGCCCACCATATCCGGACCAAAAGAAACAATCTTCTCTTCGACTTGGCTGTTAACAACCTCAACTTCGATCTCTTTTCTGACATCTTTGGGTAAAAAAGAAATTAGATAACCAAGCCCCAAAGAATCATATTTAGTTTGAATTTTATCCTGATTGTCGATGACGTCCACTAAAATAAGTTTCATAAAAATTTTTACTTAAAAAAACCGTCCGAACAAGTTTGTTCTACGTTTTTAATACACAAGATCTGAAAGGCTATTTCCGGCCAATAATATGCCATGAGTTGCGTCAACGAAGCCGCTTTTTTCCAAAAAACAGCTGGCCAAAATTTAATATCTCCCTTTTCTCTCCTTAAAAACTTTAACCCGCTTATGCCAAAAACTAAATATCCCATATTTCTCATTTCTTTAACACTGTAGCCCGACAGATGAACCTGCCCGGTATTGCCATCAAATGTTTCTTGCTTCAAAAATCCATTTGGAGTAAAGATTATAACTCTTTTTTTTGCTATTCTTTCCGCCTCTTTTATCAATTTCAGACCATCGGTCTTATCTAAATGCTCAATTAAATCTAGCGCCACAACACAATCAAAAGATTTATCCTTGATTTTTCGACAAGCGTCAAAAACATTAGAAATCAAATAGTCTGAGTGAATTCTTGAATTTTTACTTCGCTCAATATAAGGGACAAAATTATCAATGCCCAAGCTATATTCTAATTTGTCAGAAAATAATTTAATGGGCGATTGTTCTCCGCATCCTAAATCCAAAACAGTTTTGCAGGAATCTAAAATCTCTTTTTTTAATTTAAATTGGTATCTGAAATCATTAAAATAATCGCTAATTTTTTTGAAAGGATTCATAAATAAATATTTTACTATATTCAAGACCTCTTCATCTATTTACTTTAATCGCTCTAAAAATATTTTTATGGTCTGCGCATCTGGTTTTAATTTTAGGGCCTGCTGGGCATAATCACGAGCCATTTGAAGACTTCCTTTTTCATAATACAATAAAGCTACGGCCCACGGCCAATTAAAATCGCCTGGATTTAAAACCATTCCGTGTAAATTATAACCGATGGCTGAATTTAAATCGTGACGTAAATAATAAATATCGGCGATTTTTTTATAAATATTATATTTTCGCGGATTTAACTTCAAAATTTCCTGATAAACAATCAAGGCTTGATCATAGTTGCGTTGATCCATATAAATTTCAGCCAGTTGCTCTTTTACTAGACCCTCTTCATTAGTAATCTCTAATCGCTGGGTTGGCCCAAGTTGCGGCGTAGCTAAATCAGGATAAAGACTAAGGGCCGTATTGCACTTATCTGTTGCCTCATCTAAACGCTTTTCATAAAACTTTAATCGGCACCAATCATAATATAAAACCGCCATCTTGGGTGAAAGCGAAATTAAGCGGCCAAGATCTTGCTCGGCAACCTGAAAATCGTCTAACTTTTGACTGTCTTCGGCTTTTAGGGCGCGCAATCTGGCCCGATAAGCCTGAGCTTCGAAGCTGATTTGATTGGCGGGAATGTCATCAATAATTTGAATAGCTAAACTAAATAGTTTTATTCGCTCATCTTTATTTTTTTCCGGCACCGAATAGGTAAGATCTAATAGATCCCTGGCAAAACTTTCTCGGTAATAAGATTCTTCTGGTTGTCGATTTATAGCTTTATAATAATAATCAATGCCTTGGGAAATTTTTTGACTGCGAATAGAGACAATGGCCTGTTTGTAATACCAATCAGCCATAATCATTTTGGCGCTGAATTGCCAAATAAAAAATATAGTAATGAGAAATAGGATTATAGAAATAACAATCCTCTTAAAATCTATTTTTATATTTTGTAAATAATAATCTTCACTAAAATCTTTATCCAGGTTTATAGTGACAGCATAAATCAGCGCCAAATAAAGCCAAAAATATAAGCCGGTTTGCACGACGTGAAAGCCAAACTGTAAAGCCACTAGATAGCCTATCAATCCCAATAAAACAGCGCCGATTAAGGCATAAGCGCGAGGCCCGTCTTTAAGTTTATTTTTAAGAAACCCAAGAACTTGCCAAAAAAAAGTAATAAGTAAATAAAAATATGCTATTAAACCCAAAAGTCCGGCTATTAATAATGTATCCAAAATATCATTATGAGCCCTATCGGGATAACTATTAATAGCCTCATAAATCGCATTATCAGGTTGGTAGTATTTGACGGCATGTAAACCAAAAATTTCTTGACCGTAGCCCAAGAGAGGCTTTTGGCTAATTTGGTCTATGGCTGCCTGCCAGGCAAGTAAACGAGTGTGGCCGGTAATCGCCCTTTGCAAAAAAACAAAGCTTACTAAACGGTCTAAAATTGGTGGTTCTAAGGCTTTTTGAGGATGC
This sequence comes from Patescibacteria group bacterium, assembly GCA_028715115.1. Classification (NCBI taxonomy): domain Bacteria; species Patescibacteria group bacterium. Next base: position 114,351 of record JAQUSN010000001.1, read on the forward strand.
CAGGGTAAACTAGCGGCCCATGACCATAGCAGTAAAACTGTCGCAATTATTAAAAACCATAAAATAGTTTTTCTTTTGTTGCCCCGAGACCATATCCAAAGCAACAAAAAACAAAAAAGCTCTGCCACTAGGCCCATCCAAGCGGCTCGTGATAAGGTTAATAACAAAGAAATAAATATACTAACAATCAAAAAACCTATGGGTAAACGCGCCGAAGCGGATTTGAAATAATAAAAACAAAAAAACACTAACGGCAGAACCAGCAGCAGCCATTGGCCCAAAAAAATTGGTTGGCCTAAAGAAGAAAATATTCTATAACCTATCGTCGCGTTATTAAGACCCCAATCAATAATATCTAATCCTAAAATCTGCAAAAATCCATACAAACAAACCAGGCCGGCAGAAATTAAAATTACTAATAAAATTCTTTTAATTTGTGTTGATCTCCTTATCTCGGAAATAAATACTAGAAAAAACAAAAAATAATGTATCCAGGTGATTAATCCCATCTTTCTGGCATAGCTGCCCAGAAAACTTAATCGCGGCGATTGCGAAAAAATTGTCGCCAGAGATAAGGCGAACAAAAACAAAAAGGCCGGTAAGATTAATTTTAAAGATAACCTTGACGGGCGCCAACCGAAGATAACCTTTAATAACCAAAACAACGTTGCTAGCTCAATTAAAACTTGGATTAAAAAAAGCTGGTTTGTTTCCCAGCAGCGATATGTTAAACACTGGAAAAAGACCGGGCTTAAGCCAATGATTAACAACAAACAGACTTCTATAGCAATATTTAAATATTTTATTAATCTCATAGGTGGCAATTGGATTGACTAATTTTATCATGAACCGTTAAATAAATCAATCTTATTTTATAAACATAAAAACAAATCTGCCTCTTTCTGGGGCAGACTTGTTTAAACTTTCGCAATTCAATTACAGGCCAGCTGGACTCGCTGTACGAGTACCAGCGGTTAAACCGCCGGTTGCCGAACCGAGACAATACTTAATAGTGTAACTGGCTCCGCTATTGTCATAACTATAAGTATAAACAGCACCAACGCCGGTTGAGGGACAGCTGCCATCGTTAACCGGAGTAGGGTTTGACGGAGCAACGGCCATATAAGTAGTGCCCGTGCAAGGCGCGGCAGACCAACCAGAAATGCTACTTAGGCATTTGCCTTCAATGGTTCCTGTATTAGTACCACCAGTAATGTTGGGGTAGGCATTATTGTCCAAAAAATACATTTCTAAGGCAGTTTGGACTTGTCTAACATCCGAAACACGTCGAGCGTCGCGCGCTTTAGCTCGAGCATTGCTTAGGGCGATAACCGCCATCGCGGCTAATAGACCAATAATAGCTACAACCACCAATAATTCGATAAGTGTGAAACCTTTTTTGTTGTGTCGCATATATTTTCTAAATTTCAAATAAAACGACCTTTAGCTAAAGATAAACATACTATATCATATCTATTATTTTTGGGTAGTAGTTATCCACAGAATAAGATTTAACGGTCTCGCCTTGCTAAAAAATAAAATTTTTGCTAACATAAAAACAAATTTAGAAATATTAAATCTTCTTCATGAAAGATTATCAGGTAAATCTTATCGACGGCATCAGACCGATAGATAAGATACAACTGGGCTACACAAAACCAACTAAGCCGGGCGGCCGCAGCAAGGTTGGTCGTTTTTTGTTTCGTATTTCAGTAATAGTAGTAATCATTGTCGTCTTCTTTTATACTAATATTAATTTTTCATCTCAAGGGCTAATCGGCGGCGTTGGCCGTTTGTCGTTTTGGGAAGGTATGGCCCGCCTAGCCTTAGGTAAAGATAAAATCTTAAAAGGAGAGCTGGGCGATCGTATTAATATTTTAATTTTAGGCATAGGCGGAGCTGATCATGAAGGGGCCAACCTAACTGATACTATTATCTTAATGAGCATTAAGCCCTCAACTAACGAAGTGGTTCTATTTTCTATACCGCGCGATCTGTACGTGCCAACCAAAGAATATGGTTGGCAAAAAATAAACGCCATAAATAGCCTGGCTTCGGCAAAAGCCAAAGACGGATCAGCCGTAACCAGTAAGATTATCGGCAATCTTTTTGGGACTACGGTTAATTATTGGGTTAAAATAGACTTCGCGGCTTTTAAAGATTTTGTTGACTGGATGGATGGCGTAGAGATTAATGTCGAAAGATCTTTTATAGACACGCAATATCCGGCCGCCAATTACGAATTCAAAGTAGTAAGTTTTAGAACCGGCCAGCAACATATGGATGGAACCACGGCCCTACAGTATGCCCGCTCCAGACATGGCAATAATGGCGAGGGCAGCGATTTTGCCCGAATGAAACGACAACAAAAATTGTTGTTAGCCATGAAAGAAAAAATGCAACAAAAAAACTATATCACTTCGGCTACCAAACTTTGGGAGGCTTATAATATTTTTAATCGGCGCATCGCCACCAACCTGGATTTTTCTGAAATGATCAGGCTCGGCAAAATGATGACCAGCTTTACCGAAAATAAAATTAAAAATTATACTTTTGAAGAAGAACCAACCGGCCCCCTGTATTCAGAAATCATTTCTACCGGCGCCTATGTGTTAAGACCTAAAGACGGTAATTTTAACCTATTGGCCGAACCAATAAAAAATGCTTTTAAAAATAACGCCGCTTCTTTGCCGACTCAAGGCCAAACAAACAATGAAAATATTAACGAATCGCCAATAACCAATATCACAAATAATGAAACGAGTCCTGCCGGCGCCAAACCGCAAATAATTATTTTGAACGGCACGAAAATTACCGGCCTAGCCCAGCAAATAAAAGGGCAATTAGAAAAACTTGACTACCAAATAATTAGTATAGGCAATGCGAGCACACAAAATTATACCAAAACAATAATTTACACTGTTGGTTCAGAGACCAACAGATTAAACGAATTAAAAAACGTCTTACGGGCCGATGCCGAATCTCTGCCCAATGCACTTAAATATTTAGTCACGCCGAATATTAATTTTTTGATTATTTTAGGTACTAACTAACACATTGTATGGCATACCCAAAAGTAGTTCTTGTCGGACAGATCAATGCCGGAAAATCTTCCCTTTTTAACCGTATTATCTCTAGGCAAAAAGCGTTAGTTTCAAAAACTCCCGGAACAACACGTGATCGCAATTATGCGGAAAGCGAATGGCAAGGAAAAAAATTTACTTTAGTTGATAGCGCCGGTTTTGAAAAAAGAATTAGCTTGGCCCAAGATTCTCTGTCGGCTGAATATTCTTCAATATTACAACAAGCCATTAAAAAACAAATCGAGCTTGCCATTGCCGAAGCAGATTTGATTTTATTTCTAATCGATATTCAGCAAGGCACTAACCAATTAGACATTGAGATGGCTAAGATGATTAAAAAAAATAAAAAACCTGTTATCTTGGTTTTGAATAAAGCTGACAGCTCTAAGTGGGTAAATGAAGCAAATGACTCTGCTTATTGGAATCTGGGCTTAGGTGAACCGCGAGCAGTCTCGGCCGTCACCGGATTAGGAATAGGCGATTTGCTTGACGAAGTCGCCAAAAAAATAAAACGCGGAGCGGGCGATAAAAAAAACACCATGCCAGCTATTCGCGTCGCCATCGCCGGCAGGCCTAACGTGGGCAAATCCAGTTTGATTAATGCCATCTTGGGAGAAGAGCGGGTTATTGTTTCGCCGGTTGCCCACACCACGCGCGAACCACAAGACACGCTTTTTTATTTTAACGATAAGCCAATTGTTTTTATTGATACGGCTGGTATTAGAAAAAAATCTAAAGTTAAACCGGATATTGAAAAAACCGGCGTATTAATGTCGCTTAAAGCTATTCGTAAAGCTGATATTATTGTTTTGGTCTTGGATATTAGCGAAAAAATTAGCCATCAAGACAAGGCTTTGGTTGATTTGATAGTCGAAGCTGGCAGAGGATTAATCCTGGCTATAAATAAAATCGACCTAGAAAACAACTTTAATAATAAGTTCGAAAAGTTTATCGAATATTATCAATGGAATTTGCCCGGAGCTAGTTGGGCGCCAATTATATTTATTTCTACTAAAACGAAGCAAAACGTCAATGAAATTTTAAACCTGATTGAATGTGTCGAAACCAATCGTCAACGAAAAATCTCCGAAAAAGATTTAACCGATTTTATAAAACAAGTCGTCTTAACTAAAAAATTCCGCGATAAATGGTGGGCTCAAGTAAAATTTACTCAAATTGACATTAACCCACCGCAGTTTTTACTTCTGATTCCACCTCTGGCGGCTAAAAGAAAGTTGCTCTCCCCGGCTCAACTTGCTATAATAGAAAAAAGCCTGCGACAAAAATGGTCCCTTGAGGGCACTTCCATTAAAATTAGCACTGGCGTTTTATAAAGGGCTTCGCCCCTTGTTGCCAGCGCTCATTCGGCAATAAATTTTATGTTCGCTATTATTGGTTTAGGCAATCCCGGAAAAAAATACGCCGACACGCGCCATAACGCGGGCTGGCAAATTTTAGATTCGCTGTCTGGCAAATTAAAATGGTCAAGCAGCAAACATTCTCCTATAAGCTATTGCTGGAAAGACATTAATGGGCAATCAATTGAACTAGTTAAACCGACTACTTTCATGAATAAATCCGGCCTAGCCATCGGTCATCTTGTTAAAAAACACCAGCTTAAGCCCCAAGATCTTATTGTCGTTCATGATGACAAAGACTTGCCCTTGGGAAAATTAAGAATTCAAATTAATCATGGAGCCGCCGGCCACAACGGCGTTAAATCTATCATCGAACATCTGAAATCAACCAACTTTATCCGTGTTCGCATCGGTATTCAGTCGGACGAAACAGAAAACACGCCGGCAGAAAAATTAGTATTACAAAAATTCTCAAAAAAAGAAAAATTGATTTTAAAAAAAGTGATTAACCAGGCCAACGAAGCGATAAAAATGATTATTGAAAAAGGATTAAATAAGGCCATGAGCAAGTTTAATTAAAATTTTTCTTAAGTAAAAATCGCTAAACTATTTTTGGCGATTTTTACTTAACACAAAAGGGGCTGCGTTAGCAGCCCCTAAGTCGTATTCATAACCACCTCCTATCGAACAATCTGGTAGTACGTGGTTAGCGTATCGCCCAGACCCTTGCGCCAGAACATTATCATTACTTCGTCTCCATATTCCACGAAACAGTCGCGGCGCGCTTCTCCATAGCAGCTGAGATAGACCCAGAACTTACTGCTGTAGGTGCCGTCGTTCTCGCGGACCGAAACCTCCAACCACATGGGCTGTTGGCCCTCATTGTACACTTCGGCGCTCTGGTTGGGAACGTGCAAGTACAAATACACATCCCCAGAAAAGACCAAACCCTGCTGGTCGACGTTCCACGTTTCTACGGGGAAAAACGACTGACAGGCTGGGCCACCAAAGAGAACCAGGGCCGAAAAGAACAAGAACAGCCTCCCGGCTGTTTTCATGATACTCTCCTTTCGTGAAGGCTTGTTTGTCCCTCACTCTTATGCCCCTCAGCCTATGACCTACGCTAGATAAACTAGATCAATCATAAATTGTGGCTACTTCCTGACTAGGAGGGATTGTCAGTTTCACCGCTGAGGAGCAGAAGAGTAAAGAACAATTCATTCATTCATATTAATATCATAACAGATTTTTTGACTTTTGTCAACCCCCCACCCTAAACTTTTTGGCGGGGTTAAGCCCGCACTTGAAATTTATAGGTAAGAGATCAAGAGGAAGGTGTTGCCTATAATAATTTTTTTTAATATAATAAAGGTAGTCCCTCCTCGCCCAGCTAGCTGATTCGAGGTGCTCCCGCCAGCCGTCGCCTGCCAGATGTTATAGTAAATAAAATTTAGATACGCCCTGCTAATAATAAACATTGAAAACACTTTGACTTATGGTAGGCAGGCCAAAATTCTAAGAAAAATTTTACAAATTGTGTGCTTAATTTTCTAATAATCTTAGTATGAAAAAGCTTCTGCCTTACATTATAATTTTCCTGCTAGTTTTAGGATTTTTCACCTTTTTGCAGTCCGCACCGCGACTAGGCGACGGTGATTCTTTTTATCACGCCAAAATTACCGAATTAATGATTCAGGGTCGTGCACCGGTTAAAATTTTTCCTTGGCTGCCTTACACAATTTTAAACAACTTCTATTACGACCATCATTTTTTGTTTCATATCTATCTTGTTCCTTTTCTTCTACTGATTGGCCAACCGTTGGTAGCTATTAAGGTCGGGACGATAATTTTGGGCGCACTTTTTGTCACCGTGCTCTATTGGTTTTTACGCCGCTATCAAATTAAATACGCACTGCTTTATCTTATTCCAGCCATCACTTCATATGTGCTAATCGTCAGATTAAATTTAGATAAAGCACCTGGCGCTTCGCTAATTTTCTTCTTGCTGGGCATTTATTTCATTTTACAAAGAAAAAAAATTGCCCTAGCAATTTTGTCTTTTTTGTATGTTTGGCTTTATGACGCCTGGCCGATTATTTTAATCACCACCCTGGCTTATTGCTTGGCTGTCGCCATTAAATCCGTTATCGATGATTGGCCCGCCTTAAGCAAAACTTTGGATAAAAAACTACTAAAGCAGGTTTTATTCTTTATTAAAAAAACCTTTGTTGGTTTTTTCAGTAAATCAAATCTAGCTCTCTTGGGGTCGTGCCTGATTGGCTTGATAGCCGGTATTGTTATCAATCCATACTTCCCTAATGATTTAAAGTTTTTCTGGGTTCATATCGTCAAAATCGGCATTTTCACACCAGGCTTAAAATACGGAGTTGGCGCTGAATGGTATCCTTACGACACCATTGCTCTGGTAAAAGAAAATATTTTAATCATGGCTCTTTGGCTATTTACAGTAGCTTGGTTCTTGGTTAGTTTTAAAAAACCAAGTAAAACCTTTCCTGAGGTAGAACCGCTTTTACCTCAACTCGGGCAAAGCAAAGAATCACTGTTTCTTGTTATTCTAAATACCTTTTTCTTTTTATACACGCTTAAGGCCAGGCGCATAGCTGAATATTTTATTCCGCTCACGGCCATCACCGCGGCTTTTGTTTTAAATAAAGCCATAAAAAATATTAACTTTAAAGAATTTTGGCAAGAAATAAAAAACGTATTCCTTAAGCCACGATTCATTTTAATAAGCATGCTCATCGCCCTGTTGATTGTAGTCTCGCTGGGCGCCCTAATCGGATCAATCATAAAAATTCAGCAAAATACTTTTAATTATTTCCGTCAAACCGCGCCAGCTTTTGACAGATTCTCCGGCGTCACTAACTTTATGAAAAACAACACGCCGGCCCGTTCGATCGTTTTCCATAATTCCTGGGCTTCATTTCCTGAATTCTTCTATCACGACGATAATAATTATTATATCACCGGCCTCGACTCAACGTTCTTCTATGACCCTAATCCTAGATTATATAATCTTTGGAAAGATATTACTCAGGCAAAAATTTCAAACAACTTAGCCGCAGAAATAAAAAATAACTTTAAAGCCGATTATGTTTTGGTCCAAAAAGAAGATGCTTTGTATAGAAATAACGAAACTCAAAATCTCATAAATATCATAAACGCCGATTCTCATTTTCAAAAATTATACGAAGATAAAGAAGCTATTTTTTATCAAATTAGCGGGATATGACTTTAAACAAAAATAATTCCAATAAAATAACCATTGTTTTTTTAATCGGAATAGCCATAATTATCCGCTTGATTTTGGCCCTTATTAATGTCTATCCGTTTGATTTTTGGTGTTTTGGCCAATGGACGGCCAGAATCTTATCGTTAAACAATGCTTTTAATTGGTCAGATCTTTATCTCAACCTGCCACCTGAAACGGTTTATCCGGTACTGCCAGTCGCCCTTTATGGCTATGGATTATTCGGTTTTTTGGGAAAAATAATTTTCGGCCATCAGCTTTTTACTTCGCCGTTTATTGCCCGCATTGTTTTAAAACTACTAGCCATTGTTTCCGATTTATTAGTCGGATTTTTTATTTATAAACTGCTAGTACCGAAATTTTCTAAGACAAAAGCCATAGTTATTTCTTTGTTTTTCTTACTTAATCCGGCGGTGTTTTTTGTCTCCAGTTTATGGGGGCAAATCGACGCCTTGGGCGCTTTAATGGTTTTAATCAGTGTTTATTTTTTGAATAAAAAATTCTACCGCTGGGCCTGGATTTTTATTTTCTTAGCTATTTTAGCAAAACTGCAAAGTATTTTTTTCCTGCCCTTAATTTTTGTTCTGGACTTCTGGAATAATCACTGGCGTAAAACTATTATTAATGTCGCGGTTGCTTCTTTAGCTGTTTTTGTAATTTTGTTGCCCTTTATGGCCGCTTTATTAAAATTATTATATATTATGTTTTCCGGTGCTGGTTTTTACGCCTATTTATCGATCAATGCCTTCAATTTTTGGCAAATTTTTCAATGGCGGCCAATCCATCTGAATTTCATCGCAGAAAACCATTGGTATCTTTTCGCGGCCCTGATTATTTTCGCTGTTTTCTATTTTTTGATTTTGAAAAAATTACTCAAAAATCAAAATACTTATAATTTAACTTTTGCTTGCCTGCTGATCGCCTTTAGCGCTTTTATGTTTTTAACGAAAATGCATGAAAGATATCTTTTCCCGGCGATTATGTTTATGCCGATTCTTTTGTCTTGGCAAAAAAAATATTTGGCCAACTATATTCTAATTTCCTTGTGTTATTTGGCTAATTTGATTTACGCGCTTTTTGCCATTAAAGCCCTCTACCAAATATCTATTGTTTTTGCGATATTGAATTTAGCTAATTTTGCGCATCTTTTTTATGATTACTACCAACAAAAAAATTCTAATCGTCCTACCCACCCTTAATGAAGAAAGGGCCTTGAGCGAAAACGTTAAGCGTGTTTTTGATTTCTGCCAAGATAATTTAAGTAATTATGATTGGCAAATTTTAATTGCCGACAATGGTTCAACTGACAACACGGTTTACATTTCACAGAACCTAACCAACCAACACCCCAGAATAACATATTTTCATCTAGATCAACCAGGGCGCGGCCGAGCCATGAAAAAGGCCTGGCTAGAAAATGAAGCTGATGTTTATTTATATATGGATGCTGACCTGGCTACGGATTTAAAATATTTACCCCCGCTAATTAAAGCAATTACTGATGAAGGTTTTGATTTGGCGACCGGTTCACGATTAAAAAGAGGAGCAAAAATTTCGCGATCTCTATTTAGAGAAATATCGTCACGAACTTATAATTTAATTTTGAGAGTTATTTTTCCGAAATATAAAATCCAGGATTCCCAGTGCGGCTTTAAAGCTATTTCTCAGCGCGTAAAAATTAAGGTTTTACCTTCAGTCAAAGATCCAATTTGGTTTTTTGACACCGAATTATTTATTCGAGCCAATGAATTGGGTTTCAAAATTAAAGAAATTCCTGTCGAGTGGCAGGACAATAAATTCGTCAAAAGAAAGACTCGAGTTAAAATTTTAAAAACCGTTACCGACGATTTAAGAGAAATTATAAAATTAAAAATAGAATTACTAAAAAAATAAAAGTAGCTTTACGGACTTGCCCAGTTAGAACAACTTTACTAATACCCTAGTTTCGACCCATTTTGGTCGTTTTTTAAATTAATATAATATTTTAGTGAATAAACTATTTAACAATACTAGATGAGGCATTGAGGGGGAGAAACGTAAAATTTTCTAACTGGGGTTGACAAAAAGACAAAAATATGATAGAATCTTAATAAGATATGGGGCCGTACTAGGAGGTATGGCCTTCTATGTCGAAGTAGAAACAAAGGAGGTACTGTGAAGTTCGTTACCACCCTACTGATCGCCATAATGGCGGTCATGTTCGTCGGCTGCGCCACCACCGGCATTACGCCGAATCCCACCGCCGGCTTCAGGTTTGAGTCGCAGGTAGTCGGTGACCCCCGAGACCGGCCTGCAGACACCAATCGCCAGCGCCGAAGTCTCTATCTCCGGCGCCAACATCCAAGACAGAGCCCTGCGGGATACGATCATAAAGAACGTCAAGGGCAAATTCGACGAGTTGGTTGACCAATGCCTTCAGTTCAACAACCTCGTCCTAACCAAGGCTGTTCTGGATATAAAAAAGCGGGATGCCGAAGACTCTATCTTAAGAGCGCAGGGCGTGATCAAGGCCAAGGTGGGCATCATCAACGGCTCTAACCAAGAGCTGTATGTGGTGGTCCCATCTCAAGACCGAGGCGTTCGAGTCTGTCCAATACAGACTGCCAAGGTTAACAAGGTGAATGGCAACATTCTCTACCTGACACCAAATTCCAAAGTACCCCTCGTTGTTCAGAGCAAAGTCAACGGGCGCTGGAGCAAAACGTACACCACTGTCATCGACGTTCCCTACGCAGCTCCAGAAGACCGCAAGCCCTATCGTGACCTAAACAACGAAGGCTACGACCTCATCTACATCATCAACCTCGACGAGATGAAGCCCGCTTCAACCTCAATCGGAGCTGGCGCAACCGGAAGTATTGGTGGGGTAGAAAATACCCGTTGCTGCCACAACGACCCAGCCTACTGGCGAACAGCCGGATTCAATGTATATGGGTCCGGACCCGGCGATCGATTGCGGTAGACAAGTGCGGTAGGCAAGAACTTCGAAACAAAAGGGACGCCCCTACGGGCGTCCCTTCCATTTTACTATATTGATATTATTTTTTAGCCATCAATTAGGGAGTCGGCGCAACCACGTATTTGATTCTGGAAAGAACAAACATGGCCAAGGCGTAAGAAATCAAAATAATAAATAGGCCGATCACGCCGTTCATCATTAAAGATTTAGCCTTAGTAATCTTTTCTTCATTGCCGCCGGAGGTCATCCACTGGAAACCACCGATAATGATAATGACCACGGCAATTAGGCCAAGGAAGCCTAAAACAATGCGAACAATTCGGCCAACAATAATGGCTAGGTCGGTTTGTCCGCAAATTTCCGCCGTACAAGCAGTTCTCTCTAGCTCTTCAACTTGAGCATAAGAGGTTAGTACCGGCGCTATGGCTAAAAATATCATAATTAAAAGGCTAACCGCAATTAAATGACGGCTAACCTTTTTAGTTATACTAATATTCATTAAATGCTTCATGAACATTAAAATGAATTATAAAAAATCACTCAATTACTAGTGCTGGGTATTGGTATCAACGATTCTGGTAATCGCGTTCATGATGAAAAGCGAAGCAGCGTAAGCAATGACGATAATGAACAAACCGATCACGCCGGCGCCCATTAACTTTTTGGCACCGCCAATCTTTTCTTCATTGCCGCCGGAGGTCATCCACTGGAAACCACCGATAATGATAATGACCACGGCAATTAGGCCAAGGAAGCCTAAAACCAAACGAACGATACGAGCAATAACCACGGTTAAGTCGGCATTGCTTAATTCAGTCTGTGTTTCAAACTGTTCCAATCCTTCGTTCATTGGAGGTAGGGCCATGACTATTAGAGGGGCCACCACCATAGCAGTTAAAGCTGTCGCGATAAGAACTTTTTTCATAGATCCTCTTCGCGCCATTAAGAAATAATGGCGTTTTTAATTAATTTTTAAAAATTAAGAGACTAATTAAAAGACTATCTTATATTATTAATATTAAATTAAAATTTTACTTTGTCAATTATTTATCCACACCAGCCCTAAATTAGGGGACTGGACTGACTGATCGGAAAATAATACTAAAGACAAAGTTAAGAATCGAATAACTGGCAAAAATCAAGGCCAGACCCAAGGCCGCCCAAACCATAGTATCGCGCCCACTTCTGATTTTATCTTCACTGCCGCCGGAGGTCATCCATTGAATACCACCCCAGATAAACATCACCAAGGCCAAAATTCCCAAAACATTTAAAACGCCGCGAATAATTCTGCCAATAATAAGCGATAAATCAGTCGTGCATAAAGGGTTGGGCAATTCCCCTGGACCAGCTGTACAACTAGCGGCCTCGGCGAAAACGGGAATGCCCGTCAAAGACAAAATGATAATTAAGCTAAATGATAAAACTATTTTTTGCCAATTCTTCATAAAAATTATAATGAATCAAGTATTAAATTTAATTACCGCATGGCTGAGCTGTATCACCGAATAAAACAGTGTTGGTAGTTTTATCCATTTTGCCATCCTGGCGATTACAGCTGGTGTTTTTTTCTTGAAAGGCCTTTAGCGCTGCTTTGGTTTGATCGCCAAAACAGCCATCAATAATCGGTTCTCCGCATTTAAAGGTGGTTAATTTCTGCTGAACGTTGCGAACGGCCGTGCTTTTACAGGGCACGTCCCAAACGCCGCTATCAACCACTGGGCATTCATTCCATTTTTCAAAACATTTTGGTTGTTGAAGCGAATATTCTTCGTCCACACCTAAAATTTTCATAAAATTGAAGACGATTACATAGGCAGAAAGCACTATCACAATGCCGATGACGGCGCCGATAATGGCATTTTTACCGTCAGAAACTTTTTGCGCATTGCCAGCCGAAGTCATCCAAAGTATCCCGCCATAAATAAAAACCACCAAAGCGGCTACGCCCAAAAATTTTAAAATAATAGAGGCAATATTGATGGCAAATCGCTCAGCGCTAGTTAGGGTACATTCGCCGTTATCGCGACAATCTTCTATTCCAGACCAAAGATTAATCGATTGGGCCTGAGTGGTTTTTAAAATAAAAAATAGGCCACCCACCACTAAAATTATCGCCATCAAAACAATAAATGTTTTTTGTTTATTAAACATAATTTTACCTTTCTTCTATTAACGGCACGAAAATAAAACCGGGAAATTTTTTAGTTTGATAGTCGGTTTGTGTTTTTCGTTCAATTATATATATCTCTTGTCTGTCTATGCCAACCGGCACGACAATACGGCCGCCAATTCTTATTTGTGAAAAAAGTTGTTTTGGCAATTCAGCGGAGGCTGCGCCCACATGGATAATATCATAGGGTGCGAATTCGGGCAAGCCTTTCGAGCCATCGGCAGTCATAAAAACAGCTCGACCGCTGGAAACAAATTTATATTTTTCTGCATTCTGCTCGCCAAATTCTTTAAGTTCATTAATCCTTTCTAGGCCATAAATCTTACCCTCTGGTCCGACGATTTCTGAAAATAAAGCTGTAGTCCAACCCGATCCAGAGCCAATGTCTAAGACCCTGTCTCCCCTTTTAGGTTGGCAAAGCTCCAACATAAAGGCTACTGTTGAGGGCTGGGAATTAGTTTGGCCATAACCAATTTCCTGTGGCACGTCTAAATCAGCCACGCCCCGATTCAAGGATAAAATAAAATCGGAACGTTTTATCCTTTTAAAAGCCTCGATAATAATCGAAGTTTTAAGAATATCTGATTGTATTAATTGTTCAGCTAAATCCATAACTTTATTGCTAGTGGAGTTGGCCCGCTTCGACTTGCGTTAAGCGAGGCAATTAATGAGAGACCTACCCGACAGTAGACAGGGTTTAATACCCCTTATTTTTGCATAATTTCTTTAATTAGCCAAGTGGAAAAGAGGGCTATTAAGATTCCGCCCAACACATCAGAAGGATAATGCACGCCCCCAACCACGCGAGCCAGACCAATAATAAGGGCCGAAATTACAAAAATTATTCCCAAAATTCTGTTAACTCGCCAAAAGTTAAGCGAAAAAACAAATCCTAAAATAGTATGGTTAGAGGGAAATGACTGAGAGCTGGTGATGTTGATTAGCTGATCAGAGATTCTATAAACCAAAAACGGGCGGTGGCGGTGATAAAATAAACCGATTAATAAATAAACTAATTCTGCCAAGGCTAAACTTAGAATCAAACTTAATAAGGCCCGACCATATCTTACCTTTCTCGCTCGAGGCACTAAAAAATAGGACAAAACGGCGATCATCGGCAGAAAAGCAATCAAGAAATCAGCGAAAAAAATAATCAAACCGTCCAGCCATAAAGAATGCCCAGCTAAACCGTTTAAAAAATTAAAGATGTAATAATCTAAAGTCATAAGGCCTTTTTTAATTTTAAGAATAAACCAAATAAAAACAAGGCCAAGGTCGCGGCGATAAAAATTAAATACTTCGTCGCCTGGCCGTTGGTTAATTTTAGCCAAAGATTGCCAATTGAAGAAGATAAATTATTTATTTCAGCATTTTTCCCTAAAGGTTCATCTGCTTCAACCGTCTCCATCACAGAATTATTTTGAATAATTAAATCACTATTAAATCGCGGTAAAATTTTCCAACCGATCTGATCGGGCAATAAAATTCCTTGTGCTATAACTTCTTGACCTTCTTTAAATATTTTTTTATCGATGTCTATTTTATTAGAAATAGAAACAACCACTTCGTCGTTGCCGTCGTCTATAAAAAACTTATTACCTTGTTTATCAATTAATTGCCCTTGAATTTTTACTAAACTACCAATCAAATCTTCATTTAAATCGCTAATGGTCGTCGATTTTACTTCTGCCGGCTGCCTAACGGAAACTATAACTAAATCTTCGGGCTGTTTTATTTTTATGCGATGTTGTGATAAAACAGAAGACAACAAACCCTTAACTTCAACTAAGTCGCCAATTTCTAACGGCGGAAAATCGCATCGCGAACAATAAACCTGCAAACCATTTAAATAAAAATATGTTTTGGCGAACATATTTGGCGGCGCGACAACTACGCCTTGAAAAATAATCTTATCATTTTCCGATAAATCGCTTAAATCAAATAATTCAATGGGCTTATAATCAGAATCACCGCCGGTTTGCTTAAAATTATCATCATTTTCTTCTCTTTCTTCATCCGAACTAAAAACATTAGCCAATCCCGGCGTAGGATTATTTGTGTAAGCCCAGGTGCCAAAAATATTTTTAGCATAACTGGCTCCCTTGGGCGAATCTTTATAGTCGATTTGTTCTTGAATGGTTTTATCGGGACGAATGAGGCGAACCGAATCAAAAGTATTATTAAGAATTAGTTTAGTTTGCTGGCGACCTAAAACTAAATAATTTTGCGGGGAAATTTTAATGCCGCTGGTAACAATATAAGCGCGGCTGCCTCCTTCGCTATCGTCTAATTGCCAATTACTCAAATCAACTTCTGTTAAGCTTGGATTAAACAATTCCACCCACTCATTTTCGGCAGCGTCTTTAGGATTGGGCAAAAACTCAGAAATAAAAATTGACGACGTTAGACTTGCGGACTGCCCGTTTTCCTCACTGGCGGAAAGATCTAAATTATTTGCCTGGCCCGGGGTTGGAATCAAACTAAAATAAAAATCGTTTTTATCGTTATTAGTATCAATACCGTTTTGTCGTCCGATAGATTTGCTTTTGCCGGGCCGCAGCGCATTGTCGTCCAGATTCCCATCTTCAAAATCACCGTAAGTAATTTTATCGATAATTGTTGATCCGTTCTTTAAAATTAAAACGTCACCGCTATTATTTAAAGTAAAAGTAAAATCACCGCTATCCAAAACCTTATATTGTTGAGGAGATAAAATAATGTTCGACAAAATTTTTAGTTTAGCAGTATTGTCTTCAATGGTCCAATTATTTAAATCTATTACTTGGTTGGTTGAATTATAAAACTCCGTCCATTCTTTTTCGTTTTTAGTCAAATCCGGTTCAGGAAAAATTTCACTGATCAAAATGTCTCCCGATTTAATTTCGTATGGCGCACTTCCGCCACCGCCCCCGGAAGGCGGCATACCGCAATCAGCCGAACAATTCATCTGGTTTTCTCCTGATTCGCAAACGTCATTGCCGCAAACTGGTCCGACAATGGGCGGCGTGGAAGAAGCTTGTGAATTCTGCGGATTGGGCGTGGTTTGTAAGAAAAAATCATTAAAATTATTATCAGTATCTTCTCCGTTGCCATCGGACGCGCCAGGTTTTCTCTCTAAACTTTGGCTAACTCCGGGATTAGCCGGAGTTGAGCTTGTCTCGCCCTCAAAGAAAGGATTAATATGCCTGGTTCCCCAAATTAAAGCATCGATTAAAACATCGGTGTCGTCCAATAAACCAATACTATTATTATTGGCGATGGAGGCAGTACTTGTCTCATCGGCAGCAAGGCCCTGACCATAACCATCTTCCGAATTAGCCCAAAGAAAATGCCCATGAGCTGGGATAGATTTACCGCTAGAAAATACTTTTATAGAATATTCTGCGCCTGATTGGGTTCGTTTATGTAATTTCCACCCTCCGACATCAACCGCCGATTCGGTGGGATTATATACTTCTATAAAATCATTAGTGGTTTGATCTCCGGTAATCTGTGTTTCGCTAATAACCAAATGATTTGACCAGTCAGCTTTAGCAAAATTAAAATAAAAAAAGCCGGAGCACAAAAAGACTCCGGTTAAAACAATCCTAAACGCTATGCTGGACTTGGGCATAAAATCTATCTAAAGA
The DNA here is from genome assembly GCA_028715115.1 of Patescibacteria group bacterium. Lineage (NCBI taxonomy): Bacteria > Patescibacteria group bacterium. The sequence goes on from JAQUSN010000001.1 coordinate 130,824, forward strand.
AATAGTCCCACCAATTGATTGGATTAATTTGCTGAAATTGTTTTTTATCTATTTGAGAATTTTTATCTTTCTCGGGAATAATTATAGCCACTTTTTCATCCGGCCTCTGCAGGCCGAATTTGAGACGAGCCTCTCTTTCCTTATAGAAGTCCGTATTAGCCTGCATTAATAAATTATTTAGCTGGCCGTTTTTTTCTTCCAAGGCCACGATATTCTTTTCTAAATCTCTTATTTGAGACCTGATGGATAAAAATTTTATCGTCTGCTTGCCCAGGGCTATTAAACAAAAAATGAAAATAACGGCCAAAAGAATAGTAAGGTTCGTAGAAGAAAAAAACATTTTTAGTCCGTTATTTTTTCTGTCCTTCATATATAATAATTTTACTGCTCTTTTTTATTAAAAAGACTGCGCCAAACCTGTCGATCAAAGCCCTTTAAATAGTATAAACAAATAAGATAAATCAGCCAAGCTAAGCCGGTTAATATAAATAAATTTAAGTGATAAAAAATTGCTAAAATCGCCACCATCCCCAGGCCGGCTAGCAGGGCCTTGGAAAAAAACCTTAAATTAGGACTAAAACCGCTAGCTCGTCGAATCACGTGCACAAGTAAAATAAACATCAAAAACTCCGTGGCTACGGTTACGCCAGCCGCGCCCCAATAAGAGTAGCGAGGAATAAAAATAAAATAACCTGTCAAAGAAAATATAGCCGTGAATAAATAAAATTTTAAAATATTTTTTTGTTGGTTTAAATTAACTATTGTTTGCTTGAAAAGTTCAGCCATAAACAAAATCCCCGTAGCCACAATAATCACACGTAAAATCTTTCCTGATTCGACAAATTCTTGTCCGCCAACCAATTTCATAATTCGAGGCCCCAAGAATAGAACAAATAGCACGGTAGGTAAACTGATTGCAATTAAAAAATCAAAGCTTTTTTGCAACAAATATTTAAATCGCTCCGTATTACCTTCTGTCCAGGCTCGAGAAACTTGCGCAAAAACTAATCCTAAAAAAAGCGGCGGAAAGGTTATTAAAACTTCAAAAACTCTATAGCAAGCGCCATAAAGACCAACCTCTGTTGCCGAACGATAGGCGGACAAGATTAAAGTATCGGCTTTAAAATAAATCGTATTTAAAATTATACCGAGACCAACTGGCCAGGCTTGTATAAGAATATTTTTCCAGAGTGAAAAATCGAAACTAAATTTTAATTTAAAATAACGGCGAGTTTTAAATAGTAAAAACAAAAAGTTGGCCGCGCTACTGAAAATAAACGCAGATAAAATATAATAAAAACCTAAATTTAAAACCGCAAATATTATGATTAGTCCCAGACAAATCACCCGACCGATTAATTCACCAATGATTATTTTACTCGTATCGAAATTTTTCTGATAAATAGCCGCTAAAAGTTGAATTAATGTCGAAAAAAATAAGGAAAGACTTAAAATAGCAACACCTATTTTAACTGCCAGGGGATAAGAGAAGAACAAGGAAACCAAGCAGGCCAATCCATAAAAAAATATGGCCGAAAAAAATCTTAAGGTAAAAATATTTTGTAGAATAAAATCGCTTTTATTTTTTCTCTCTGATTCAGACAGTGACAATTCAGCGTCTATTTCACCCATATATTTCAGGGTAATTAGATAAAGTCCAAAATCAACAACAATGCCAAACATTTGTAAATATGCAATGCTAATCGAATAATAGCCATATTGCTCCGGCCCCAAATATCTCAATATCAAGGAAATTACAAAAATTCCCAAAAGCAAACTCAAAAATCTTCCGGCAACCTGGATAATTGTGTGCTTGGCTACTTGCTTTGTTAGAGAAGTCATATAAAATTATCCTATCAGCAAATAAATGATTTGACAATCTTCTCTGGTTTGTTAAATTATAAAAAGATGATTTGCCAAAAGAAAAATTACTGGAGGAAGTGCTCGAGAACGATATTAATCGCTCTTGTTTTTATTGGTCAAATATTTTTTGTTAATTTAAATTTGGTTCAAGCTGCTTCTTATAGAGCCGGCATCGTAGTTTATTCGCCAAAACAAAAAATAACCCTAAAGGCCGGTATTGTGGCCAAATTAAGAATTAACTACATTAATAATGGCACTGCGAGTTGGCTTAACTCTGGCACCAGCGCTGTTAAATTGAAAACCGATTCCACCGGTAAAAGCTTTGTCCATTCACAGTGGATATCATCAACCTATCCAACCAAACTTTATTATCCAAAAGTTGGCCCAGGGCAAAGTATTTGGTTTGATGTTCCCATTATCACGCCCAAAACCAACGGCACTTATCCATTTAACTTATCACTAATCGCCGGCTCAACGACTATCAGTGGCAGCACGGCTACTTTTACAATCACCATAACTGGCGGCAAGGCTCCTTCAACTACTAATAATAGCGCACCGAGCCAGTCCACGACCATGAACGGCTTAAACGAGGTTTTACAAATAACCGAACAACAAAAAACCAACCTGCCTATCACCGTCGAACCAAATATTTCTTCTGGTTATCAGGTTAAGTTTAACGGACAAGCTGTTGATGTTAATAAGCTCGGTTCGCGCTTCCAGGTCGATTATAATTTTTCGCTAAAAAAATATTTTATCAATGACCAAAACGGACAACGAATCTTAATGACTGACCAATCCATTGAATTTGTCCCAACTAATGGGACTGATCAATTGAAATTAACAGCTGGTTCTTCTTATAACTTTTGTGGTTATTTAAAATTTGTCTATCAATCTACCAATTCGAGACTATCCATTTTAACCAATACAGCCGAGTCATGTTATCCTAAATTAATCGCTCCTGTGCCAACAATAAGCCCAATCCCTCAGCCGGAAGTTTGGTGGCAAGCTATTAGTGCCGACACAAGCGCTACAAGCGATTTTCGCTTTGAGCAAGAGCCGATCATAAAAGTTGGCTTACTTTATCAAACCGCTGACTCTCAAGCGAATTTGCCGTTTAAAATTCATACGCTTAATAACAAGCCATACGAACTTAGAGACGATAATAATAATTTATTGACTATGGCCACAACTGGAGACACCTTGACTGTTGATTTTGATTTTATATTAAATAAAACATTTGTTGATTCAAATGGCGTTAGATTATTCTTAACCGATTCGCCGCTTCATTTTGTCGCTAGAGAACCCGAAACTATTTTTGAAATCTCTTCATGGAAAAATGGCCCGTTCTGGGGCATGAATGTCAATGACAATGACTATCGCGGCAATCTAATTGTTGAGTATAATCCGAATACGGAAAGATTTTGGCTAATTAACGAAATCGGCATGGAAGAATATTTGCGCGGCAACAGCGAAATTTGGGACACTTGGCCCACTGAAATGTTAAAAGCACAAATAATTGCCGCGCGAACCTATGCGCTCTTTAGATACATCAATCCAAAATATACTAATTCGCCATCGGCCGATGATGATCCGATTTTTACCGTGCGCTCTACGCAAGCCGATCAGGTTTATCGCGGCTATCAGGGAGAATTGCGCAATCCAAACATCGTTCAAGCCGCCTCTGACACGCGCGCCATGATTGCTACTTATAATAACGATCCTATCTTGGCTTATTATTTTGCCCAAACTAACGGACGAACCCGCGATTCGGTTTCGGCTGGCATGACGCGGGCACCAGTTGACTATTTAAAAGGCGTCATTGATCCGCCAGGCGAGGGCCTAACCCTAAAAGGACACGGCGTAGGACTACCGCAAGTAGGCGGCAAGGTGGCAGCTCAACAAGGAGCAAATTTTGCCCAAATTTTAAAATATTATTATCAAGGCATTCAAATTAAAAAGCTCTATCCATAACCTCTTGATTTACTGGGGGAAATTTGATACAATATTGAAATCCAATATTTCTTTTTTTATATAACGGGGTGTGGCCCAGTAGTCTAAGGCGTCTGCTTTGGGAGCAGAAGACCGTGGGTGCGAATCCCACCACCCCGACCAATTAACATGCGGGTATCGTATAGCGGCATTACCTCAGCTTTCCAAGCTGATGAGAGGGGTTCGACTCCCCTTACCCGCTTATATAAAACAGAATAAAAAGCAAAAACAAAAAACGGGCCAAGATGGCTCGCTTTTTTATTATATAAAAATAATTTTTAGCAACAGAATAAACTACCAGGCGGTTGGTCACCAATTTCGCCAAACGGATTGCCATATTTTTCTAGATTGGCAATCATTTTTTTATTTTCTTCAGTCGATAGGGCTGCACCATTTAATTTTTGCCTGACTTTTTTCATCAGTTCGGGTAAATCAATCACCGGACAATTTATAAAACACGATGAGCATAAGGTGCAGGAATAGGCATTGGCCTTTTTTGCCTCGGATAACCCGCGTGATAAAGCGGCAAAAATAATTCCTTTACTACCCAGATATTTGTCACCATATTGCCGTCCTAGGTTGTGAAAGGCTGGACAGAAATTAAGACAAGCGCCGCAGTTTAAACAATATAGCAATTCTACAAAGCCCTCTTGCATCAATCGCGAACGACCATTATCAACTAAAATTAAATAAACCTGTTTTGGACCCTGGGCGCCGATGACCAATTTATTCTGCACATCGCCGGTTTTGGATGGACCAGAAATTATCGAAACGTAAGTCGGCCAATCCTGACCCGTACCCCAAACCGCGGAAGCCTTAACAATTTGCATGGCCGCCTCAAGATCAGGCACTAACTTTTCAACGCTAGAAATAATAATATGTTTAGTCGGCCAGCGCGAAACCAAAGAAACATTACCCTCATTTTCCAATAGAACTATTTTTCCGTCGCTAGTAATGGCGTTAGCGCCAGTAATGCCGACGGTAGCTTCAATAATTTTTTGGTGAATTTTTTCTCGGGCAAAAGCGGCGATAGCCTCTGGCGTAACCTCTATTTTACGGCCAAATTTTTGATAAATCTTGTCAACAATTCTTTGCGGCGCAACGTGAAGGGCCGGAATAACCGGATGTAAATCTTCTTCGCCCAGTAAATGATTTATCCAGTCGCCCAAATCGGTCTCCACTAATTCTTTGTCGGAAAAAGCCTGAGCAACGTCAATTTCATCGGCGATATTTGATTTTGATTTTAAAATTAAACGATCGTCTTGGCATAATCCGCTTAAAATATTTCTAGCTTCGACGTCATCTTTAACTTCAATGACTTTAATTTTATTTTTTTCTAAATTAGCGATGGTCTGTTTTTTTATCACCTCTAAGTTGGTAAAAACATCTCTTTTCATGTGGCGAATTTTTTTTGCCAATTCATCTCGCTCTTGAGAACTCAAAGCCTTCTCGCGTTTTTGGCGATATTCTAAAACAACCTGCCAAATGTTTTCTTTTATTTCCGGTGGTAATAAATTTTTAGACATTTACCTGCCTAAAATTTTTGTCTTTAAGGCCTCTTTGGGAGTTAAAGACGCAAAAAAACTTTTTAAAATATTTTTTAACTGATTGCGACCCCAACCAGTTTTAAGCCATTGTTCTCTACAAAAAGCATCGTGCTTATTAATAAACGCTTCATAATAAATTAACTTAAAAGGAGCACGTTTTTTTGTTGCATAAACTCTGCCTGTATTGTGCAGTAATAGGCGCTGTTTTAGATTATTGGTACAACCAAGATATAGTAGGCCATCCTTCTTGCTCTGTAAAACATAGACATAATACATATTTTAAACTCAAAAATTTTGGCGGGTAAATAATTGGCTTAATTCTTTTACTTCTAGACCTTGAGAATTTTCTTTTAAATTCATATAACACAAAGGGCAGCTGGTAACCAAAATTGGCGCGCCGGTTTGCTTGGCCTGATTGATTCTGTCTTTGGCGATTTGATTGGCCAATCCCGGCTCATTGGACTTTACTCCGCCTCCGCCGCCGCAGCAATAAGATTCTTGACGATTTAACGTCATTTCTTTTATTTCATAGCCTAATTTTTGCAAAACTTGACGCGGCGCCTCGTAAACTCCCATTTGCCGACCCAAATGACAAGGATCATGATAAGTAATCATTCCAGAGCTTACGGATTTAATCTTAAATTTTTCATCTCGAATTGCCCGCTCTATAGTTTCGCTAATATGCTCTATCTCGATATCCCATTTTTCTCCGAGGATGATCGGGTATTCTTTTTTAAAAATCATAAAACAGGCCGGGCAGTTGGTAATAATCTTTTTAATGCCATGGTCCTTGAAAATTTTTAAATTTTTCTCAGCCAATTCTTTGAAATTTTTTTGGTAGCCTGCTTTTAGGGCGGGCGAGCCGCAGCAAACTTCCATAGAAGAAAGTTCAATAAAATCTATTTTAGCCTGGCGCAAAATCCGTCGGTAATTTTCTAATAAGTCCTTACCGACAAATTTAGTTAAACACCCAGGATAATAAAGGGTGTTTTGTCCGCTAAAAATTTTTGATAAAAAAGAAGTCATTTTTTAGGCTAATAGTAATAAGATCGCCAAGCCAACCAAAAATAGCCCGGCCGCCAGCTTCATCCAGTGGCGATTTTTTTGCCGCCATACTTCCAGCTTCTCTGAAGATAAGCCAAAATTAACTAAAAGAAGTATTAATAATAACGGCAAAATAAAAACAAAATTATACAACAACAAATACAAAACTCCCTTGCCCCGACTGCATGATTCCGCCAAAAGACACAAAACGCCGAGATAAATTCCGCCAGTACAAGGTAGCTCAAAGGCTGAAACCAAAAACCCCAAAATAACAGCGCCGGGAATCGAGGCTTGATGAATATATTTTTCTATAATTGGTTTCTTTGATTTGGGAATGGCCAGAGTAAAGCCCCGTCCATACCAAAAAAAATCTTTTAAATTAACCAGGCCCATCAAAATCAAAAGACCAGCGGCGACTTTGGTAATCAATGAACCGATTTTAAAGGTGGTAAAAATTTGTAAAATGCCTAGGCCGGCTAAAAAATAAACTACGAAAACCGTCAAAATATAAATCAGGCCAATTCGAAAGGTTCGCCGAGGTGAACCGATCAGCGTCAAATAGCTCAATAAAAAAATTAAAACAGCAAAAGCGCAAGGATTAATCGAGTCTATGGCCGCCGCGCCAACAACCGTAGGAATGTTTAAAATTTGTAAATTCATTTTTTTCTTTTAAACAATTTGATGACCGCGAAAACAATAATTGCCAAAACCAAAATTATTATTGCCCAACCAATAATGGCTTGTTTGGCGGTTCCCTCTGACTGATTGTTTTGATCGGCTAAAACTTTATCCTGTGGCGAAGAACAAGTCTGATTGGCGCAACGCAAAACCTCGTTGGTAATTTGATTTTTAACGTTATCGTCATAACCAACCCAGGCCTTGTCATTAAGAAAAATAACCGGGACGACCAAATTAGATAAATCTAAATTATAGGCTTTGGCGAAGGCAAAATATAATTTTCGATTATCATTGTTATAGTAAACTTCAAAAGGTTTTATCTGCACTTGCGGATGTTCTTTGACTAAATCGCTAAAAAAAGCCTCGGCTTGAACGCAATGCGGGCAACCTTCACCGCGGAAAAAATATAATTCAATGGGTTTGTTTTGCGCTAAGGCCTTGGGAGCAGAAAAAAAACCGCCTAAAAATATCAGCGCTAAAATTATAAGGAAGATTTTGTTTTTCATATGATCATTATAATGGTTATAAAAAAGATGTCTACTAAAATAACAAGCGGTCCAAAAACCGCCCATTATTTGGTGCCGGGGGACAGAGCCCCGCAGAATCACCTTCGGTGATCTACGGGGTAAATTGAACTATCGACAATCCTCAGTACAGATAAAATTTTCAGTCTTCGCTCTACTTCACCCCGCCCCTTACGGGCGGGGCAAGCTGAGCTGTCCCAATTAATCTATTTTTATAAATCACATTTTTCTTTTTAAGCCAACGTTCATGTTTACGAGCATCCTGATAACCAGAATAAACTTTAACATAAACCAATTCCCATGGTTTATGCTTATTTGTAATTTTTGATTTACCCGAATTATGCTCAAAAAGTCTTCGTGTTGGATTTGTGGAAATACCCGTATAAAATTGTTTATTTTTTATACTTCGAATTAAATAAACAGCGCAATTCATAAATAAAAAATTTGCTATTGCCGGGGGACAGAGTTGAACTGTCGACGCAAGGATTTTCAGTCCTTCGCTCTACCGCTGAGCTACCCCGGCAAATCCCCGACAATAGCAAATTTTAAATAATAAAAAGAAAAATAATACCCCGGCAAACAATAAAATTATTATAAAGATTTAAATAATTTAGTCAATTATCTTTGGTGGGCACTGAGGGTTCCGCCAACTGGCGGAGAACCCCTGGCCTAAATGGGCGACCAATCCGCCAACTGGCGGAGAACCCCTGGCCTAAATGGGCGACCAAGGAATCGAACCTTGTTTTCTTCCGTGTAAAGGAAATGTTTTGCCATTAAACTAGTCGCCCTTGTATGATTAATTATACCATTTTTTTCTTTTTTCTCAAGAAAAACGGGGCGCAGAACGCGCCCCGCCCCAAGGAGGTTCTCATGCCTAGGGGGCTGGGAACCCGCGGTCACACTCCATGATTAACCTCGGGAAGATCTCTCAAACGTGAGTTTGGGCCCTGACGTTCTAGAGAAGTCGGGACTCCGACTGCAACGTCGGAGAGATACGAGGCAAAAGGGGCCGTATGCGAATTGAACGCATGACCTCCGCCTTGCAAAGGGGGAGCTCTACCAACTGAGCTAACGGCCCGACTATCAATATAAAAAATATAGCAAATTTATAAAATTTTGTCAAGAATTTATCTGCTTTATCTTAGCATTGACCGTCTTAGTTTTTGACAGAGGGATTGACAAAAATGAAAAAATATGATAAATTAATTGTTAACAACCAAACGAGAGGTAATCTTGTCAAACAAAGTAATCCGCGCGCTCTTAGTGCTTATGCTCGTTGCAGCTCTCTGGGCGCTAGCCAGGGGAATTGCGGGGGCGACCAGTCGTCTCGACAACTCGTGCCTAGGTTCAGAAGTGACCATCTTCGCCCTGATAACCGCGATTGTCTGGATGGTCGCACCCAATGCAAACGAGGCAACGCCTAAAGGCGTAGCCTGGACCATTATCGGCACCATACTGCCATTCGCTTGGGTGCTGGCCCAGACGTTCTTCTTCCGCAGTCAACCGTTTGAGGTTAATCGATCGCTCTGGGCGAGCTTTATCGTCGCCGTAATCGGCTACTGGCTCATCTTTCTGGGCGGCACCTTTGCTCTGCCCGAACAAAAAGAACAGGTAGCGGCACTGTCGCCGCCGTAGATAAACCAAGGAGGCATATGTCTATCCGTGCAGGCCCTCCGACACTAGTCGGAGGGCTCTATTTTTTTATTGACAAAAATTACACAAAGAATAAAATTTTATTTATAAGGAGGCTTGATGCAAATGCGAGTGTATGAAGGACGATGTCCGGTGTGCCGAATGCAGGAGATTCTTGAGGCCACCTCCTCTGAAGTGGCCCGAGTAACTCTCTATCATTTTCACCGGGAACATTATTCGTTTTGCCCTGTCCCCAGACAATGGCTCGTGATCAGAGAAGCTGCCAGGCGCAACCGCCTAATCCCCAGACTTACCTCTCTTGCATCGTCGACCGTCTAAAGACCCGGGTCAGACCCGGGTCTTTTATTTTTAACAAATAAAAATTAAAAAAGAAAAGAGGGCGGGAGACGGCTCCCGCCCTAGTAGAAACGGAGATTCACATCCCTCCAAAGAAATGCGAAACTCCTTCTGTCCTCGCTCGGCGCCGCTAGGTGATGCGGTAGTTCTTCGTCGAGTTCAGACCGGACCCCTGGTTGTTCAGTGCGACGGCTTCCTTGATGTCGGTGACCAGCATGGCGACGCCCGTGTACAGCGGACCAGTGGCGACAATCGGGCACAAGTAGCCCGTACCTTCCTGTGCGATCATGGCCTGTGTAGATGCGGCGTTCGTGCCCCAGCTCGCCATTTGCTCTCGGTTGGTTGCGCCGGCCTGGATCTGGATCGTCGGGTTGGTCGCGATGGTCTTAAGGTTGGCCTGCGTCGGCCAGATGACGACATCGGACCTCATCGCCAGTAGACATGGCTCGTTTGAAGCGGATGCGCTGCTGTTGTGGATGAATACGGTCCTGGCTGCCATCGTCGAGGTGCCCGGCCCGTGGTTCATGTTGATCGCGACGGCGAGAACGTCCATGGAAGGGGGACTGTTCACTGCCGCAGCCGTCGATGTGGACACGATGACCTGGTTCTGGTTGCCCGCGTCGTTCTCGAACGCCGATGACGAAGTGCTCGATGTGTTAAGCGCGACCTCGCTCCTCGGAGGTGACGCCGCGACCATCGACACCAGTACCAGGCAGCAAGCTAGCGTGAGAAGTTTCCTCATCACGCACTCCCTTCTTCCCTTTGTGAGGGAATGCCACCAAAGGTCATCCCGCGCAGGGATAGGTGGCGCTTAGGATGTTAAAGCTGCCTCTCTGCGGTCAACCACGCATGGCTGACATCTGACATCGTTCCTCCGCGAGGCAAACGATGCTAGATTGCATTGATTATAAAATAACAGATTAATAAAATTTGTAAAGTTATTGGTGGGGAAAATTAATAATTTTGAAAATTAAAGAGAGGGAGCCAACACCGGTGAGGGTGTGTTGGCTCCCTTAAGGGAATACAGCTGGCACAACAAGTGGAGGCGCGACTTGCTCTGTCTCTGCTCCCTTTTCGGCGGTGGCTGCAGGTGATGCAGGTGCTCGGAAAAAAATGGATCCCCTTGTTGTTTGTTCTGTTAGTTTTCTCGGTAAGCTGGCGAGAGTTCGGGTTCCTCGAAAGTGAATATAGCAGGTTAGGCACCGAGCAAGACAACAGAACCTCCATCCATATTTTTAGTATGATACTTTTATTTTAAAAATGAAGCTGAAAATAGTGGATAACTTTTACGGATCAAATTTCTAACAAACACAAAAGAGCGAGAAAATTTCTCGCTCTTCTACTTAAAATAATTTATTAATTATAATTAATAAATTATTATGAAACAGTTTTGTTTTTTGGAAAAACCCTTTGCCATAAAGCCTTTGTCTCTAAATTTTCGTTTACTACCACCCAACGATACAAAAGCGGACTAATAATAATTGCCAAGGCGATGTTACCAACCAAATGCATGGCCGTAAAAGGAATCTGCCCCGTTAACGACTGCATAAATGATTGATGAAAAAATAAAGGACCGATACTTAAACCGGTCGCTGCATCATATAAAATCGTTGCGATCACCGAATAGCCGACATAATTGATAACCTTGCTGGCTCGATTTTTGAAAAACCACCAAGCACCTAAACCAACCAAACCATAGGCTACGCCTGTAATCAAGGTCCAGATGCCTGTTTTTCCGACAATCAGATCAAATAAAACTATACTTAAAAATCCATAAACAAAACCAGCGATTGCGCCATATTTTTTTGTTAATGGCATTTGAGTGGCCAAAATTGGCTCTAAATTTGGCGCGCGCAGAGGGATTAAGCGAACAACAAGGCAGGTTAACCAGGAAATAATAATTTTCGGCCAACTATTTTTTATATTCATAAATCTTAAATTAAACCGCTAGTAATTTATCGTTTTTTTCTTGGAAATGGATTCGGCGACAAAGGCGTAGCAAATAGCAATAATAAAACCAAAAACTGCAGCCACGGTAACATTTAATCTTTTATTCGGCTTAATTGGATAAGCTGGCAAAACGGGAGGAATGTCTATGCTTGATTCTTGACTTAAATAATTTAATTCTCTTTGTTTATTGTAAAGTTGCTTTTGCAATTCCTCCCATCTGAACTTAGCCGCCTGTCGCGCCTCAATATAGCTAGCCGTAATATAGCCCTGCGCCTCAGAAGTTGTACCGGCCAATGCTTTTATTTTAACATCAAAATCGGCAATCGCATCAGCGTTTTTAATCAAATCCTCCTGTAAAAGACCAATCTCCGCTTCTAAATTAGGCTTGAAACGCGAAGCTATAAGGTTTTCCCTGTTAATAATAAACTTATTGATTACGTCGATTTTTTGTTTTGTTCTTTGTGGGGTCGAATCATAAGCTTTTACCTCCAACGAATCGCCACTAATCGAAACTTTGAATGTGCCAGCTAAATATCCAAAGTTTGATTCTGGTATTTTTAGTTGTCGGCAAAGCTCTCTTAAAACTGCTTCTTGTTTTAAAACTTCAATAACATTATTTAGAGATTCAACTGTTTTGCCGGAAATTTTTGCCGGCACAATAAGCGAAGAAGCCTGATAAGTTTTGGGTAATAAAAAGCTGATTGTAATGGCCAGAATAATAATGGTTATAAAAATGGCCGAGACGATTTTGCGGCGTCGCCAAACAACACGCGCATAGTCGCTCAAATTAATTTCTAGCTCCTCGTCATAATATGGTTTTTGAGAATTTTGTTGATTATCCATAAAAATATAAATTATCTAGAATTATAATATTTCGAGTCGGTCGGATTTTTAAGGTCACCGCGTTGAAGAGCGTTATAAATTTCAATAATCCCGTCTTTAACCGTTTTGGTTGGAAAAAAATTGAACACCATCTTTACCTTATTAAATAAAACGTTGTAATTACGCTCATCTAGGCTATTTGTTAAAATATTAATTTTTGTTTCGGGCATAATTTCTTTAATTAATTTTGATATGTCCGAAATTAAATAATTTTCCTCATTAGCACCAAGATTAAAAATTTGTCCATTAATTTTTTGAAGGGGTGTTCGTAGACAAACCAATAATGTATTGGTAATATCTTCAACATGAATGAACGGTCGCCATTGATTACCGCCAAAAATCATAATTTCTTTTTCTGTATAGGCTTTCATGGTTAATAGATTAACCACCAAATCAAAGCGCATACGCGGCGATAAACCATAAACAGTAGAAAATCTAAAAACAATTGGTAAAAATTTTTCGCTAGTCATTTTAATCAATTCTTTCTCGGCATAAATTTTGCTTTCGGCATACAAAGAAACTGGATTTAAGACAGAACTCTCAGTTAATTCTTCATTCCCGCTGGCCCCGTAGCTGCTACAGGTCGACGCGAATATAAAGCGGCGAATCCCCTTGTCGCGACATATTTTGGCTAAATTAACCGTTGATAAATAATTAGTTTTAATCGCCAAATCAGGCTTAGCGGCGCAGGCCGGATCGCCCACAATAGCCGCTAGATGAACCACTGCATCAACGTCTTCCAACGCTCTTTTTAGTTCGTCTTGATTCTGTATATCACCTTCTAAAAATAAAAAATTAGGGTTCTGAAACAAATCTTTAATCGATTGATCGCCAAAGAGCAATTTATCTATTACTTTAACTCGATAATTATTTTGTAAAAGTTTTCTCGCCAGAACTGAACCGATATAGCCAGCGCCACCGGTTATCAAGACAGTATTAATTCGTTCTTTTTCTGATGGATCTCTTTTCTTTAAAAAAAACTTCCATTTATTTTCTGACGATAATTCTTTTTTAATTAATTGCCAATAAATTCTTTTTGAAAAACGAACTGCTACCACAAACATAAATAATAAAATGCCATAAGAAAAAATAATTGCGCGCGGAAAACTATCTATCCACGGTTGATTACGAAAAATCAGAACACTCATGGCAAAAAATGATGTACTGATAATAACCGAAGCTAATATTTTAGGAATATCTGTCAGACTTATATAAGACCCTGATAAACGATAAAGTTTTTGAATTAAAAAGGTCGGAAGAGTAACTAAGATCGCGATAATGGTTGCCCAGAAGATTAAGGACATTTTGGCGTTTGGTATATGACCATCGAACCTGAATAAAAAAGAAATATATATTGCCAGAACAATACAAATTAGATCAACGATTATTAGGGTTAAGGTTTTATTTTTATATAATTTTTCTTTCATTTACAAACTAGCTTATGGTTTTTAAAATTCTTTTAAATGTGCGGGCGATATATTTAATTTGCCTTTTTGTAAGATTATTATAAAACGGTAAAGCAATGGTGCGGTCAGAAATAAATTCAGAAATAGGAAAATCTCCTATATTATAACCAAAAGTTTTTTTAAATAATGGCTGCAGATGTATCGAGGGAAAATAATTATTACACCCCACTCCATTCTCGCGCAATAATTTTAATATCCGATCTCGTTGAATAATATTATACTTATCGCCTAATCTAATAATATAGGCCTGCCAGCTCATCTTAATATTGGGAGCCACCTGCGGCAATATAATCTCAGAAATATCTTTCAGATAATAATTATACATTTTAGCGACCTTGGCTCTTTTAGCGATCATCTCTCTTAAACGAGTGGTTTGGGCATAGCCTAGAGCGCAATTTATTTCACTAATGCGATAATTATGGCCCAAACGCACGTGCTCTAGCCATTTTTGATCGCCCCCCCGACCCTGATTACGCATACTTCTAGACAGTTCAGCAATTTTATCATTGTTAGTCACCACAAATCCGCCCTCACCGGTTGTCATCTGTTTATTGGGATAAAAAGCAAAGGCACCGGCTTCGCCAAAACAACCACAATTAATCCATCTTCTTCTCGTCTTCGAATAATAAGATGAACCGATGGCCTCACAAGAGTCTTCGATAATTTTTAAATTATACTTCTGGGCAATTCTTATAATCGGATCCCAGTCGGCCGGATAACCAAAAACATCAATCGGCAAAATTGCTCGAGTTTTTTTAGTAATTGCTTTTTCGATTTTCTTAGGATCGATATTAAATGTTTTAGGGTCAATGTCGACAAAAACCGGCCTAGCACGTTCAAATATTACACAAGTAGCAGAAGAAATAAAGGTAAACGGAGAAGTAATCACTTCGTCGCCATCTTTGATGCCAAGTGATTTAACGATTAGATGTAAAGCCGAGGTGCCACTATTAACGGCGATGGCGTGTTTGATTCCAATGAATTTAGCAAAGGCCTGCTCAAATTTGGGCAACCATGGACCCAAACTCAAGATTGGCGTTTTTAAAACAGACATTACGGCTTGACGTTCTTTGTTTGTAATATCTGGCCGCGCTAAAGGAATATTCATAATCTTACTATAATAAAAATACTAATAATGACATTATAAGACAATAATAGCGCAGTGTCAAGAAATTTTTTTAAAAATAGGACTGCTGATTAAAAGCACTCCTATCAGCCCACTTAACAAAATATAAAAATAATTGCTATTTGGCATGAGCGGGCACACCCATTACCATTGAATTGTCGGGTATATCTCTTATTACCGCCGCCCCCATACCAATTGTACAGCAAACGCCCACATTGCAATACTGACGAATACAACTATTGGCGCCGACAAAACTAAAGTCGCCGACTTTAACGCCACCACAAAGACAAGCTTGTGGAGCAATATGAACCGCGTAACCGACAATATCGTCATGGTCCAAGCTGGCGCCAGTATTAATAATACAATCTTCCCCAATAATAACGCCGGGGTTAATAATGGCTCCGGCCGCCACCAATGTCCCAGATTGAATATTGGTTTGTAATTTAGAAATAATAGTTCCCGGATGTATAAGTATCGGAAGACTAAACCCCAACTCTCTTAAAAGCTTCGCCTTGTCTCGACGAATTTTATTATCACCGATGGCTACAAATGCTGTTTTTACGTTCTTGGGAATTTGTTTTATTCCTTGATAAACCGGCTGATCTAAAAATGTACTTTTTTCGTCGCAATCGTCTACAAAGCCAACAATGTGGTATTCTCCTCTCAACCGAATAATATCGGCCACTACTTTGGCGTGACCCCCGGTCCCATAAATAATAATCGACTTGGACATATATTCTTTATTAGGCGTGACCAACGTGGCGTCGATCGCGCCGATTATCTACTTTTTATTCCCCCACCCCCAAGATTAACAAAAACCAGAAAAAGGGTCAACCCGTCTCCGATAAAATAAAAATTAAAGATTAATAGCTAAAAACGTAACAATAAATATCGAATCGTTTGACAAAAAATAATGAAGTCTGACCACAAACTCCATCTCTGAATATAATCTTCATCTAATTCAATAATCTTTTCGTCGGAAATTGTTTTGTTTTTATATATATATAATTGAGAGGGACCCGTCATCCCCGGCAAGACATCTGTCCTCTTTCCTTTTAATCGTGAATTAGCATGAACCCTGGGCAAAAAAAATGGTCTCGGCCCAACGAAGCTCATGTCCCCCCGGATGACATTAAATAATTGTGGGATTTCGTCCATATGAGACCGCCTCAACCAAAAACCAAATAAAAAGACGCGCGGATCATGACCAGACAACTCATATCGAATAGTTTGATCTACGGATATGTTACTTGGGCTAAGCGACATAGTCCGAAACTTCCATATCCTAAAAATTTTACCATGATAACCGACTCTTTCTTGTCGGAAAAATAAAGGTCCATTGGGCGACGATACTTTAATTCCAAGAATAATTAGTAAAAATAATGGGCTTAAGATAATCAAAGCACCCGACGAAAAGACAACATCTATAGTTCTTTTTGCTGCTCTCGAGAGATTTAGCATTGATTAGTCAAATTTAAAATAAATAATAAATATTTTTCGGCTAATTTCTGGCGGTCAAAATTTTGTGTGACAAATCGATAACCATTTTCACCAAAAATTTTTACTTCTTCCGGGTGTTGATATAGACGCAGAGTGGCTTCCTTGAATTGTTGAACATTCTCTGGCTCAACAAAAAGACCGGCCTGAGCTTGATTAATCACTAATTTTCTGGCCGCGCCATCAATCGGCAAAATAGTCGGTTTTTTACAAGACATATAATCAAAAACCTTATTGGGGTAGGTGGTCGTATAAATCTTTTTTAAAACAGCAGTACAGACATCCGCTGCATTAATAAAATCCACAATTTTATTTTTTGGCATCGACTCTAAAAACTGAATATTAGTTAGATTCTTTTCTCGGACAACTTTTTGCAATTGAGGCTTCTCCATTCCATTGCCAATCAAAACGAATAAAATCTCTGGATTGGTTCGAAGTGATTCGGCCACATTAATCAATTGAATTAAATTATTGGCCACGCCATGGGCCCCAACATAAAGAATAATAAATTTATTGTCCCAATGATATTGTTGGCGTACCCAATTATCTTTTGGGCCCGGCAAAAAAATATCTAAGTCAGCACCGTTAGGAATATAAATAATTTTATCTTTTTTTACCCCCTTTTCTGAAATTAGATATTCCTCAAAAGCCGGGGTTAGCACGTTGACTAAATCAGCCTGGCGATAAATAAACGCTTCCAGCCAAAGTGATAATTTAATAATTAATTTGTTCTTCAATATCCCCTCATCAATCGCAAACTTTGGCCAAAGATCGCGAACTTCAAAAATTAAGGGGGCTCGCTTAAAAATCTTTGCCAAATACCCGGGGATAGCTACAAATAAAGGCGGGGATGTAGTAACAATAACATCCGGCCGAGAGACACAAAATAAAATTGCCCAGATCGAAGAAAAAACGAAAGAAAAATAAGCCCACAATCGACCCAAAAAATTTTTATTATATTGTTCTGAAACGAAACAACGATAAACCGTAATACCGTCATCAATTATCTCTTTGTTGACCCACTTATTTTTATAATTATTTAATTTTTTACCACTAGTATAATCTACCATTCCACTCACCACTGTAACTTTATGTCCGCAGCCAGCCCAATATTTGGCGAATTGATTGAATCGTGAACCGCCCACCCCGTTCTTTTCTAAAAAATATTGATGAATAATTAAGATGTTCATGATTAATAATAAAAAATTTTGAAAACTGTTTTATACATCTGACTTAATAAAATAAATAGTTTATTTTTCTGATATTTGTCCCAGCGGTCATGATAAAATTTAAAAATCGGTTTATTGGTCATCCGATACATAATTTCTAATTGCACAACATGTAAAGAATGATAAAAACGGCTAGTCAACATTTTCATTTTTGTCCCAGACTGTTCATACAAAGACCAAAAACCGGCATCAAAATATGATAAATTATTTCTTAGTGTTTCTAAACAATTGTCAAAAAGATCTTTAGCGCTGACTTCTTTGGTTAACAACCAATAATCCCAAACGCCCATTAATGTCCATAAAAAACCATTTAAAATGTGAGTTGGCGGTTCAACAATAGTTTCTTCTAACCAATAATCACCGTGCCGATCAATATCAAGAACCCCTCCTTTCTTAATGGAAACCAAAAGAGAAGCAAATGCCTTTTGTGCGGCAGCTAAATATTTCTCCTCTTTGGTCGTCAGATAAATTCTAACTAAAAGCGAAATGCCATTTCCCTGAGCTAGGGCCGAATACCAAGGAGCCTTTAATTTATCGCGATACTCCCAATCAAAGTGATGCATCCAGACCAATATGCCTTGATCATTTTTCTCTAAATTATCGACCAGCCAGTTGGCTTGCCTAATGGCAATATATAGATTTTGTTGATTATGATTTTGTTGATACAAATTATAATGCCCCAAGCCATATTGAGCGATAGCAATTGGATTATATTGTTGACCAATCTGACCATGATAATCCAAAAGAGGTATACCGCCCGAATCAAACGGACCAAGATATTTGGTCTTATCAAAAAAGGTCATGTAGTATTGATCTAAGCTATCAAATACCGCGGCCTCATTAACGGCGGGTCTTTCGTGCCAAAAAGTTAATTGGCTATTACTTTTCCCGAGATAAGAAGCAAAAACTCTTTGCCAATAATTCAAACGCGACTTTAAGCTCATATTTTTATACTAAATGAATGGGTTTATTTTCTCTTAACGACTCCAATACTTTGAGGGTGACTGAACTGCTCTCAAATAATTCATTAAGGGGGATTGGAGAGGGCAACCCTTGATAAATTGCTTCAATAAAAGTTTTAAATTCATTAAAATGACCCTTGTCTTGGCTGAATAATTTTTGTTTTTTTACTCCGGCGGCGGTATAAAGCAGGGCTGAACGGAAATTATCAATAATCATTGTTTGATTGTCGCCGAATATTTCAATAGATTCTTTCGGCGCATTTTTATTACCCAAAGAAGTATATAAAACACAACCGCGAGAACCATTGGCAAAATTAATCGAGATAAAGACATTGTCTTGATTTTGGACATTTCCCCCTAGTGGCACGGAAGTAGCATAGACATCGGTTGGCCGAGAACCAGTTAAAAATCTGATTAAGTCAATTAAATGGCAGGCCTCACCGATAATCCTGCCACCCTGTTTTAGATCATGAACCCAATGCTCTTTGGGTATGTAGCCGGCATTCATTCGGGCATAAATCATCAGAGGAGGAGATTGAGTAAACATTTTTTTGGCCAACATTATTTGAGGCGCAAAACGGCGATTAAAGCCAACCATTAATCGGCCCTTCGACTCCTTAGCTACAGCCATAATTTTTTCTAACTCTTGCTCTGTTAAAGCAAGTGGTTTTTCAATATGAACATTTTTATTTTTTTTCAGGGCCTCTATGACAATTTGAGCGTGTAAATCATGACGCGTGGAAACGACGACTAAATTAACGTCTGGATCATCAATAATCCGGCGATAGTCGGTGGTAGCATATTTACCATTAAATTTTTTAATTACCGTAGCAGCCTCTTGACCGCTCGTGTCGGCAACGGCCCATAAAACCGCCTTTTTAATTTTGCTCAAGCTGGGGAGAATCATCGCTTTGGCAAAATTACCAACACCAATCAAGCCGACTTTAATTTGATTGATTGATTGAAACTTTTGAGGTTCTTTCTGATAAATAATCGTCGGCGTTATTTTGGCTTCTGGTAAATATTTTAATAAAATACCAACAATTTCTTCCCCACCGGGATGCAAAACAAGATTGTAGGCATCCTGGGCTTTATTAATATCAAAGACATGGGTTACTAAAGATTTAATATTTATTTTACCTTCAGCCAATAAGCGTAAAATTTCTTGCAAATTTCTTTTTTCAGTCCAACGAACATAAGGCAAGGGGTAGTCTATCCCCGCATCTTCATAATTATTATCATAGCGACCGGGACCGTAAGAACAGGAAACGGTTAATTGAATTTCTTTTTCATAATATATTTTTCTTGGGATATCAATCAAGACGTCTCCCACTACCGAAATCTTTCCTTTTTTATGAACTATCTCGCCGGCTAATTCAATCGGCTGATTGCTCTTCGTGGCAGCGGTAATAATCACTGCATCCAAGCCAAGATTATTAGTAAAATTATTACTGGCAATTAGTGGATCCCCTGCTCCTATAACTACACCATTTTTTAGGCCCAAATCTATAGCCCTATTAACTTGTTGAGCATTAAGATCAAAGCCAATCACCGGATGACCATATGCTCGCAGAATTTGACAGGTTATTTGACCGATTAAACCTAAGCCAATCACTCCGACCGTCTCGCCGGCGGTTAAATTTAGAACGCGAACGCCCTCTAGAGCAATGGCAGCAACGGTAGTAAAAGCGGCCTCTTGAGTAGAAATATTATTCGGTATCTTGGCGCAAAGGTTTTTGGGTATAAAAACAAATTCTGCATGAGCAGCATAACCACCGCCAGCACAAGCCACTAAATCGCCAATTTTAAATTCTTCTGCGCCCTCCCCCACGGACACCACTTCACCGGCACAGCTATAACCTAAAGGCATATGCTCATTCAGTTTTTGTTTAACCGTCTTGATGGTAGCTACTAAACCATCTGTTTTAATTTTATTCATAACCTGCTTAACTAAGTCTGGTCTTGAACGGCCCTTGGCTATTAAACTTTTTTGCGCCAATTGGACAGCTGATTTTTCTGTACCAACGCTAATTAAAGAAAAAAGATTTCTAACCAAAACGCCGCCCGACCTAATTGACGGAGTTGGGACATCCACTACTTCAATCTCGCCATTTTTTAGATCCAGAGAAATTTGTTTCATAATTTTATAAATAAATATTTTATGTCAAAATAAATACTAAGGTTATTTTATTAATGTCTTTTGATTCAAAAAATCTTGATAAGCTTCTTTTATTAAAGCATTTTTTTCGGCAGAACTAGGATAATTTATAAGCACTGCATGATAAGTGCCCTTAAAGACGAAAAGGCTGCCCGCCGCCGCGCCAATAATCCCATATCGACTGACTAGAAGTTTAATGTCTTTTAATGAGCCCGCGCCGCCAAGTACGGTTAAGGGTAAATTTATTGATTTCCGAATCTGATCAATTAAGGTCAAGTCATAACCATTCATCATTCCGTCACGATTAATAGAATTGATGACTATTTCACCGGCGCCGCGTATAGTCATCTCCATTGCGACCTGGACTGGATCTTGACCAGTATTTTTTTGCCCATTGCAACTAAAAATTTTATATTTGTTATCTACTGAATCTTTTTTTACGTCTAAAACCACTACTATACTCTGGTTGCCAACCTGTTTAGCTATTTTTAAAACTAGCTCTGGATCTTTTAGAGCAGCGGCGCTAATGGCTATTTTTTCCACGCCCAAGGCAAATATTCTTTGAACCTGTTCAATGGTCCTAATACCCCCGCCATAGCAAAGCGGCATCCGACATTCAACAGCTAAATTTTGAATCATTTGATAGTCAGGCTCTTTGTTCTCAATGGTTGCATCAATATCTAAAACAATTAGTTCGTCAACTTCCTTCTCATTAAATATTTTTACGGCGTTAAGTGGATCGCCGATATATTTAGGATTTTTAAACTGAATAGTTTTAACTAACCCCCGGTTGTGAACCAATAAACAGGGAATAATTCTCGGATAAAGCATAACTATAAATTAGCAAAATTTTTAAGAAGCTGAATGCCGTTTTGATGGCTCTTCTCGGGATGAAATTGAACGCCGTAAATATTCTCGGAATTAACTGCACAAGTAAACTGACCCCCATAATCTGTCGTGGCGAGAATATCTTCTTGATTATTACACAGAAAATAATATGAATGAAGGAAATAAAATCGCGCACCATCGGTCAGTCCTTGAAATAATTTATTATTATTTGTTGGACTAACACTGTTCCAACCCATATGGGGAAGAAGCGTACCGCTGGTTAATCTTGAAGTATCAAATTTTTTAACCACTCCATCAACCCAGCCCAAGCCAGTTGATAATCCTTCTTCACTAGATCGAGCCAATATTTGCATGCCCACGCAAACGCCGAGTAACGGCAATCTGCGCTCTAGTACCAGCATTCCAAGTAAGTTTTTTAAACCAGATTTTTCTAATCGCTCCATCGCATAATCAAAGGCCCCAACTCCCGGTAAAATAATTTTAGTTGCATTATTTAAGTCCTCTGCCCTGGAGACAATTTTAAATGGAATGTTTAAAATTTTATAAATATTAGCAAAGGATTTTATATTACCCAGGCCATAATCAATGATTGCAATCATAACTATTACTATTATCTAATAGCTCTTCTTTCTAGGCCCAACATTCTCATTATTTTTGTGCCTAGAATAAAAATGCCTAATTGTGACTTATAGTCTTTATATGACTTATTTGGCGAATCCATATATTCTTGTAATTTTTTAACCGATATTCCAAGTTTGGTGGCAATATATTCAAAATCTTGAGCGATGGTGCTTTCATTATATGGTAGCTGAGTTAACCCTTTTAATGCCTCCTCTCTACTCATTTGTTTAGTTAAGATTAAACTCGAGAACTGAACTCTTCTGGTATCATAGCCAAATTTTTTGAAAAGCCAGTAACTTTCATAGAATCTGGTAAATCTTGATTCAAAGTGTTTCTGCGGATACTTTTGCCAACCAAATTTGTCAACCAAAAGATTCATGGCCTCTTCTTTAATATAGGGAACGTAGTTCAATGGCTTTATGACTTTAATGCCTTTAACATAGCGCAGGTATATTTTATGTCTGAGAATATTGGTTAAAGGAAAATTAACGAGCGAGCGCTGGCCGAATTTTCGATGAATATCCTTTAGTTGAGTTAAGTCACTGCCCATATAAGTCCACTCCATGGGATTTTTAACACATTCCGTGGAATAGTTGGCGCCAGTTAATACATATTTAATTTTATGCTTTTCGGCAAAATTATACAGAGCGGCAAAAATGGCATGATCTTGCGGCCAATCAATGTGCGGCACCCCGGCCTCAAAGAAGGCAAGCTGAAGATCTTTCATCTCTTCCCAATCAATCACTTCGGTATATAGATCTATCCCTAATTTATCCATCAATTGTTCAATATTATTAACTGAAAGTTGTGAGTTCCATCCCCCGTCAACGTGAAAGGCTAAAGGTCGAAGGCCTAGCTTTTCTTTAGCAATATAGGCTAAATATGAACTATCAACCCCGCCGCTCATTCCTAAAATGCAATCAAATTCTTTGCCTTGACCTTCTTTTCTGATTTTTTCAATTACTTTTTGTAATGATTGCCACCCCTGGGCATCCGTGTGCCAATGGGGAAGAATATTTTTATAAAAATTATTACAGTGGTCACAAACTCCATTTTTGTCAAATTTAATCTTAGAATCACTCGTATCCATTACACAGTTCGTACAAATTTGATATTTCTCTGCCTCAACCATAAAAACTCATTTTATCTATTAAGCCTTGCTCTTATTAAAATTGTTCGATATTTTGACGTATAAGGAATTCTTAGGCTCACTCTTTGACCCATTATCTTTTTAATGATATTTTTTACAAAATTAATTATGCCATCCTTCCTTCTTCTTTTTATATTTACAACCGAAAAACCATTCCTAGTTAAGTAACTTATAATATGTTTTTCTCCGGCAAAAACAAGATGATCAGGTAGGTCTAGCTCAGTAGGGACCTCGTCTCTGCTATCAAGATCAGCGATATTGCCTGTTTCAATAAGAAATTCCCCACCGGGCAGTAAAACCCTCCTTACGTCTTCTAGAAAAATATCAAAATCTGGAAGATGAGAAAAAACATTAATTAAAGATAAAAAACTAAATTTTTCTTCTAGACTGTTCAAATAACCACCCCTTATTGTTAGTCCCCGTTTTTCTGCGTAGGTTCTTTTCGGCTCCATAGGCTCTAGTCCTTCAATTTTACTACCTTTTGGCGCGAGCGATAATACAGCTTCAAGCACTTCTCCAAAACCAGCCCCCACATCTAACCAGGAAATTTCTTTTGAATCCAACCAAACATCACTAAACATATCAGCTATTATTTTCTTATAAAGATTGATCTTTGAAGCAGCACGATGAGTAACGGCTGTTCGTTTATGATTTATTTCACGATGAACTCCCGTTTTTACGGCCTCATCTATCAACGATAAACAAGGTCGGGGGTTGACGTAAACAAGTCCGCAATTTAAACATTTTACGGCCGTAAATTCATTTTCTTTTGCCCAGGGAATATTTTCTGACTTATGACAATAGGGACAATTAATAGCTTCAACCTTATTATTCATTTTAATATTCGTTATTATCTTCTATATTATGTTTCTTATTAACATCAAGAATCAAGCCTTCAACCATATTCTCAATCTGATTATTTTTAATAACATTAAATTTGCTAATATCCGCCGATCCCATTAAGTGGTCAATTTTGATACCATACATCATATATCCTTTACTTATATTTAAGGGGCTACTATTAAAAATTTTATTATTTTCAATTAAATTATAACTTGATTCTGTGCGTAATTCTATTCCCGCCGCTCCCCATTGCGAGAAATATAGGCCCCAAAATTTCTTGTTTAGCTCAGGATCCAAATAATTTTTTATTCGATTGCTTGGGGTGATATAATCATAGGCTGTCGGATATGGCCAATATTCTGGTTCGTAGGCAAGTATATCTTTTGGATCGCCAGTTAATTTTTCATACTCTGGAAAAAGATAATCGGGATGTTTATCATATCGCTCAATATCACCGGGCAAAAAACTCTCATCGCAACCTCGCTCTCTGGCAATAAGCTGAATTCTTGCTGCCTGAAGATTATTATCATATATTATATTTTTAACAATATTATTATAATATGAATTATGATAAATAAAAATACCTGACTGTAGATTTTTGCCAATTTCATTATTCTTTATCTCACAAAATTGTGACTCTTCTATTCTAATACCAATTATATTGTTTAATACTTTGTTTTTTTCAATGATACCGCCACTAACATTTCTAAAAACTGGTCCCTGTTCGCAACCAGATATTTCATTTTTTAAAAATGATATCTTCTGTAAATTCTTTTCAGTTGAGTCTTTGGATAAAGGTAAATATCTGGCGGCAATACTCCAATATCCGCAATTGCTTATTTTGTTTTCGATAACATTAATATAATCGGTTAAGTCTTTGGTTGTAGTTATATAAATGCCTATCCAATATCCATTTATATGGTTTTTTGAGATATCAACATGAGAAGAATTCTCAATCCAAACTGCCGTTGACCCATTAATCCAATCGGGGGCTCCTGCTTGAAAATAAAATCCGATATTGGAACTCTGACTTTCGGGCATGCTCTCAAAGATGAATCCTGATAGTTCAAAATTGTCAACATTTTTTATGACAAAAACGGGTTTAGTCTGCGCGGAAAAGATTTTTACATTATTGTTTTCCGCAATTATCTTTGTATTGTTGAACTTCGAATCAATTAAGATGCTATCTTTAACAAAATAATTACCCCTTGGAATAATAATTATTTTATTTCCTTTAATTGCCGCTTTTTCTATATATTGCTTCAACTCTTGATTATGATTAGTGTTTACATAAATAACAAAAATTATAGCCAAGGCAATTGGGATAGAAATCAAGATAAATATAATTATTGCTCTGATTTTCATCAGCTTATTTATTTATATTAAAATACTTAATATTTTTTCTAAAAATTTTTCTTCTAATTTTTCAAAATAAAAGTTTTCTTTTATTTGTTTAGAGTTTTTTCTATAAATTTCTAATATATTAGGATTCAATAGTATCTGTCTTATTATTTTTTTTGTATCTTCTGAATTCTTTTCTGAGACAGTAAAGCCTGCTTTATATTCATTAACCTTTTCGGCCAAAGCAGTATTTTTAGCGACAATGATCGGAAGGCCACAAACGATGGCTTCATAAAGCTTGTTAGGAATAGCTTTTCTGACATTAAATATTGAAGCATCATAAACGCCATAAACAAGATCAATTTTATTATAAATAGAGACAATTTCCGTTTCATAATCAAAAAGACCCGTCATCGCGACATTAGAATAGCCCTTTGCCACCTCTTTAATATAGGAATAGTCCGGTCCCTCACCGGCGACGATTATCTGGACTCTGTCCGCCAAATCTTTACAAGCCTCGAACAAATTAATTAATTGTTGAGAATATCTTACTGAGCCAATAAATCCAATTGTTAATTTTTGATGTTTTTCGGGCCTAAAATTTTTAAATATCCGTTTTTCAGGTAAATTCTCCATAATAAGTATTTGTCTTCTAGACAAATACCGACTATATTCTTCTTGAAAAAACGGAGAGGTGAACACAAACAAATCAACTGCCCTGAAATATATTTTATGCAAAAAGTTTATTAACCAAGATATAATAAAATATTTTTTAAATCGTCCGCCCGGAATATCAGAAACCTCATATATAATTTTTTTGGATCTATGTAAAAATTTATAGGTTGTACCTATAATTAACATATCTATGCCGTCTATATACAAAATCTCTGGTTTTTCTTTATAAAGAGCTATAAGAGCAATAAAAAATAGTTTAATGTTTTCAACTATTCTTTTCAAAATTTCTCTCGAACAAGAAATGTTTAATTCTTTTATACCAAGATTTATTTCGGGCGGAAGTGTTTTTATTTCCTTAAATCTATTCCAATAGACAACAGAAATCCTTGAACTTATTTTATTTAAGCTTTTTATCCTTTTTGAAATCCTTGGATTGGGACAGTAGCTTAGGAGTAGCGTTATTTTTTTATTTATTTTCTGCATTTTAATTTTTAGATTTCGATAATATATCTTGATATAAACCTATGGTTTTATTTGTAATTGTTTGCCAAGAAAAACTGTCAAGAATCTTAACAAGACCTTCGCGCAATTTACTTCTTAAGTCTTCTTTTTTTGACAATCTAATAATAGTCTCTTTCAGTTCTTTGACGTTTCCATAATTTACTAATAAAATGTTTTCTTCGTTTATTAGCTCATCTGGTGGATTTTTTGAAAAAGTACTAATAATAGGTAGTTTATGAAAAATGGCGGCCATAAGACTACCGCGCTTTGTTGAAACTCCATCTTCAAACGGTAAGACACAAGCATCAGATGATAAAAGATAATAAGAAACTTCGGTCGGGCTACAGTATCCCGTAAAATGAACATGTTTTTCTAGGTGATTAAGCTCAATTATTTCTCTGATTCTCTTATATATATCCCCTCCAAACTGTCCAATAAACAATAACTTAAAATTTGAATGACCATTTTTTATTAAGAGGTCGAGGGCATTTAGTAAGAATTCTATGCCCTTACCTAAGCGGATGCTACCAAAAAAACAAATAATGAAATCGTTATTATTTGTTTTTATCCTCTCTTTTATTTCTTGAATTATTCTTAAATCAATTACATCCTTCTCCGGAGGCAAAATATTGGCTCCGTCGGGAATATAAATTATTTTGCTTTCTAGCAATAGCCTGAACGGCCATAAAAATTTTAAAATATCTTTTTTATATAATTTACTTACAACTATTATCCTGCTGCTAAATAAAATACTTATACTTAATCTTAATTTGCCCAATAATGAACGATTACTAAATTCATGAAGGGTAGAAATAGTACCAACTTTAGGTCGAGTTAATTTTAAAATAAATGGAAAAAAATCCACAGCAAGATCACGCTTATAGTTTTGGGTAGGGTATTGAATATGGACAATATCTGGTTTAATTTTTCTAATAAAATTAAATAACTTTATTATTCCTCCAAAATTCCATCGCGGGATTATTTTAAATATATTTTTTTCTTTTAATTCCACCCTCATATCATCTTCTGTTGATGTAACCAAATACACATTCTCTGGATTCAAGTTTTTTATTAGCTCGTCATACAAACATTTAGTATAATCGGCAAGTCCGCCTCGACAGGGTGGATAATCCCCACTAACCAGACATATTTTTTTATCCGACTTAATCATTTTTATTTATTCTTATAATAAGTCTGCGTCCTAATCTATTTAATATAGGTAACTTATAAAGAACTTTCCTATAAATTTTAGCTAATGATGGTGGTAAGAATTCTTCAAATAAGAAATCAGAGGTTGTTATATTGAGATAATAATTTTCCCCTAAAACTTTTTTAACATCTGAAAAGGTAAATGCCCGATGAATAACCGTATCGATTCTTTGAGGTTGATATAAATTATGAAATGGCGGTAAAATTTGAGAAAAAAACAAACCGATAAGTGTTTCTATCCAAATAAGAGGATTTAAAAGTGCCATTGTTTTAAAATCAGAAATAAACGACAAATGTCTTGATGGAACGGTAATAACAATCGCTCCGTCATTTTTTGTTATTCTTTTTATTTCATCTATGGCCTTTTGGGGGCTAATGAGATGCTCTATGGTTTCAACGGAAATAATAATATCAAACTTATTTTCCAAATGGGAAAGCTCTTCGGCGTTTTCAACATCTAAACTTATAATATTTTTATATTTGTTCAAGCGTTGTTTGGCCAAGGCAATTCTGTTCGGTGAGATATCTACACCAAAAAGATCAACTTGATTTATGTCTATATTCTTTACGATCTGCTCTAATAAATATCCATCGGCACAGCCAATGTCTAGTATTTTTAATGGCCTCTTTTCTATTCTTTTTAATATATTTATTATCTCATCATATCTCTTAAAATAAAATATTTGCCCGCTCTTTCTCCAGCCACTCGACAAATTTTCTAGAAATTGCGCCGTCTCATCTTCATTTTTCGTTATGCCCGCCTGCTCTATTAAATTAAAAGTTTTTCTAGTTTTTTGAAATAACTGCCAATAATTATATCTATACCAAAGATAATGAAAAACAAAAATAATGAAAATTCCTAAAACAAAAGTTTTCATTTTAATTTATCATTTTAATTCACCATTTATTAAGTCCTGCCGAAAAACCCCACAGCCAGCACTAATGGCCAATATTAAACCGAATAAATAATTGGTTGCCAAAGACCAGTTGCTAGTTAAAATGGGAAAACTTCCCAAAAATAAGGAAAAAAAGATAATTTTTATTGCCAAATTTTTAGAACGATAAAACCTCTTAAAAAAACTATAAAAAATAATAAACAATAAGGCCAAATAAATTAACAACCCCCCAACTCCAAACTGTAAAAGCATCTGAATAAAAGGATGGTGAGGTCTTAAGAAATGATCCTTCTCTAACCATTCAATAGGATAAGCGCCGCGCCCCTCTCTTTCATATATTATTTGAGGAATAGGATAATACTCGCTCGTAAAATAATCACCCAAGCCTCGACCCCAAATTAATGAATTGGTTGCATACAGCCTTCCTAAAATATTAATTGCCTCTATCTCTCTTACGGCAATTGTTGTCGTGCCCGACGTTGGACTTAATCTCCAATCAAGTAAATGACTGGATCTTGACACAAAATAAGCAAAATTTTTAGGAAAAATTATTGATACCCCGGCTACTAAAATTAAAAATATAATTCCAAAAATAGTAATAATTTTAATGAATTTCGGCAACGAAAACGCAAAAATAAAAAAACTTAAGGCAAAGGAAATACCCAAAGAAAGAAGCACATATCTTGATCCGGTTGAATAGCAATTAAATAAAATTAAAATTATAAAAAGAATAAGGCCTAATCTTGAAAAAAGAGGATTTCTCCATTTACGCGGCCAAATTAAAAGACCAGTCCAAAAATAAAGAGGAATTAAGATAAACTGAATAGTTGATGAATAATTAAATTGATTAGTAATAGCGTAGACACCTAGCCTAGAATAAATAAATTGTATTGTCATAACAAATATTCTTGCGGTAAATGCCAGGATAATTATTTTAAAGAACTTGATTAATTCATCCCTTGAACGAAACGTTGTTTTAATTAAAAAATAACCTGCAACAATAACTATAATAGGGCTTAATTGACTTGAATATTGAATCGGATTAAGCAAAATATTGGAAAAACCAATAATGGCTGCCAATATATAAAGACAGCTTATTGCTAATAAAATTTGTTCATAAATATTCAATGAAAATTTGAATTTTTTCTTTAATAAAATGTCAAAAACCATTTTTATTAAAAATATAACCAAAAGATAAGCTAAAATAGTATTGCCGGCCAGGGGATAGCCAATAATAGACTTAACTAATCTTTCGCCCAGGTCTACAAATTTTGATTGATCATCGCTTAATAAAAGAAGAATACTGATAAGATAAACAAATTTCTTCTGGTTAATAAACAATAAAATCAGGGCAACTATGCCCAAAATAATAAGGACCCAAAGAGGCCCAGAATAAGACAAAAAATCAACAAGGATAAATAAAAATATAAAAAGAATAAAAAGAGATGGCATGCCCAAAAGAAAACGGCCCCCACTCTTCTTGTTTTGAGAATTAAGCTTTTCCATATTTACACTTTCAAACAACCAATAAAAAAATATCTGGCCGAGAAGTTAATTTCTAAAAATTAATACTGATTCTAAATATTATAACCTTTTAAAAACAAAAATTTCAATCAACTTCTTTTCTTTGCAAAGGCCAAAATGGCAAGCTTAAAGTTATTAAAAGCAAAACGTTGATGAAATACTCCCAAAAAATAAAAAAAACGAGAGAACGATAAATAAGATGGTTCTGCTTCATAGCCAGAAACACAATAGTCAAAATTATGACGATTAAGCATTAATTCAATTTTATTTATCGTATTACATTTATAAAAAGTCGGAAAAACATCCTTTTCGTTATTCCTCTCTTTTATTTTATTAAGTACCGTATTGTGAAATCTATTAGGAATCAATTTAGAAAAGAGAGCAACGTAACCTCTTGCGTTTGGCGTTCTAAGACAAAGATAGCCCCCAGGGCGAATCACTCTCTGGCACTCCGAGAACAAAAGCTCTGGATTTTTCATATGTTCTAAAACGTGATCACAAATACAAACATCCACGGATCCGTCTTCTAATGGCCACCTTTCGTTTTCTTTTATGAGCCGAAATTCGTCTATAAATGGATTTACCGCCCCACAGTCATTTACATCGATGCCAACGACCTTTTTGCACTTACCTTTTAATATGCGTAAGTTTCTACGGGTTATGACAGGATCTTCTCCATAGGCCCCTCGACCGCAGCCCACATCAAGGACAATAGATGAAGAATTAATAAGTGAATTGACCCGAAGATAAAAAACTATAGCTATGTCTACGTTAGTAAATCCCCCGAACTTGCTTTCTGGATAATAGTCAAACTTATACTCCATAAACTATAATAAATCTTTTAATTATATTGATTTATTGGTTAAAAAAAATAAAATCCGAAATTGGTCCCGATAAAAAATTAATGATTCAAGCACTATCGATCTAATCCAAAAATTATTAATTTAGATATTATGATCTTTCAAAAAGAGGTTGGAGAGTTCAAAAAATCTTATATATTTTTTCAAAATTACTTTAACAATCCTCGTCGCTGCCTTTCCATCCCAAAGCGGTGGCGTGCGACCCGTTTTAAATCTATTCTCTAAAATAAGCTTTAACTGCTTAAAAATTTTATTTTTATCTAAGTCGGTTATAATATTGGTCCCCATAGTCACCGTAATCGGCCGTTCTGTCTCATGACGCAAGGTTAGACATGGCACATTAAAAACAGTAGTCTCCTCTTGAATCCCACCGCTATCAGTTAGAACAACCTTGGCCCGACTAATTAATCTTAGAAAATCAAGATACCCCAAAGCACTAACAATGGTCAAGCTAGGCATTTTAAATTCATCTTCTAGACCAAAATCTTTGATATTTTTCTGCGTTCTGGGATGAACCGAAAAGATAATCGGCAATTTTTGACCCACCAATTTCAAAACATCAATAATTTCTAAAAGTTTTTCTTTTTTATCGACCACCTCGGGCCGATGAAGAGTTAAAACAGCATAAGATTTGCTTTTTAATCCTAATCTCTTTAAAATCTTTGATTGTCTGATTTTACTTAAATTATTCTTTAAAGTATCAATCATAACATTGCCGACAAAGAATATCTTTTCTTTAGCAATGCCCTCTTTAAGTAAATTTTTTTTTGCAGATAACTCGGTGGTAAATAAAAAATCGGCAAGCCGATCGGTCAAAACTCGATTGATTTCCTCTGGCATATTCCAATTATCACTTCTTAGTCCCGCCTCCACATGAGCTATTGGTATTCTAATCTTAGCGGCAACAAGTGCACAGGCCAAGGTAGAGTTGACGTCGCCTAAAACTAAAACTAAATCAGGTTTTTCTCTAAGCATAACATCGTCGATGCGATTCATAATCTCGGCCGTTTGCTTGGCATGTGGGCCAGAACCGACATAAAGATAAACATCTGGACGCGGCAAACCCAGGACCTTAAAAAACTCTTTAGACATCGCCTGATCATAATGCTGGCCCGTATGAACCAAAATTGGTTGAATAAACTGCGGATATTTTTTCATCTCCTTGATTAGAGGGGCCATCTTCACAAAATTAGGCCTAGCGCCAACTATACAAAATATTTTTAACTTTTTATATATTTTTTTCATAAAAATTAGTAAAACAAAATTAATGAATATGCGTCCATTCCAATATAGCATGACTTGACTCTCTTGGCAATAATCTCAACTTCTATTATAGTAATACTATATGATTTCGCCTAAGTTAGAAAAAATTTGTTTATTTGTTATTAGGTGGGCCAGTTATTTGGTTTTGTTTTTACCTCTTTTGGTCTCCAGACAAACATTTTATCCTTATGTTTTTGGAAAAATAATTTTCTTTAGGGTATTAATTGAAATAATGTTTGCCGCTTGGCTAATTTTGATTATCTGCCCCGTAAAAGATCATGGGTCTCACGGGGCAAGCAATAAAGACTACCGACCGAATTGGAAAAATCCATTAATATTGAGTTCGACAATTTTTATCATTATTTTATTTCTAACCTCCATTTTCGGCGTGGATTTCAAAAAATCTTTTTGGTCAAATCAAGAAAGAATGACTGGTCTCTTAACTTTACTGCACTTTTGGATATGGTTTTTAATTCTAACTAGCACCTTCAAGCGATGGCAAGATTGGCAAAAATTAGTTTGGACTAGCTTGATTTGTTCTGTTTTAGTCGGACTTTATGGGCTGGGTCAAAATCTTGGTCTAAAATTTTTATTAGCCGAAGCAGACGTAATGAGAATGACAGCGACCCTGGGAAACCCTATCTTTATAGGAACTTATGCTATGATGCATATATTCTTGGCTGGTTTCCTGAGCCAATTAGAAAAAAATAAAAAAATAAAAATTCTTACTTATTTAATAGTATTATTTAATTTTTCGATTGTAATTTTTAGCGCTAGTCGTGGCCCGTTGATTTCCTGTATTTTCGCTTTTCTAATCTTTTTAATTTGGATTATATCTCGTCACCAAAATCGAAAAAAAAAGATCACCCTAATTGTCGCCTTAATTTTATTAATTATTATTTTTGTCGCCTTTTATGCTTATCTACAAACCAATCAAGGCAAGAACTTAAAATCACATTTACCATTTTTTCTTTATCGTTTTTTAGACGCTCAAGGCCTAACCCATGGTATAGACCAAAGAACTCAATCATGGCAAATCGCCTGGCAGGGCTTTAAAGAAAAACCAATTTTTGGTTGGGGATGGGAAAATTATAATATAGTATTTAATAAATACTATCAACCGGCCTTTTTAGGTTTTGTGGGGCTTGAAGGAACGTGGTACGATCATTCCCACAATCAAATCCTGGATCTTCTGGCGATGAGTGGTTTTTTGGGGGGCCTGGCATATTTATTTTTCTACGGAACAATTTTTTATTTATTGATCAAAAAATTTAGAAGAGAATCTGATTTTTCTTCACGATGGCCAATGATAACGCTGATGATTATGCTGGCGGTTTATTTCATCCAGAACTTAACCGTTTTTGACACGCCTGGCCCAATGATTATTTTTTATTTTTCCTTGGGCTTGGTTTATTTCTTCACTGTTTCTTTAAATAATAAAAATACAGCGCCCCAAAATCTAAAAAATAAAAATTCATCTCTTGTAATTATTATTCCTTTATTAATCATGTTGCCGATAGGGCTTTATAGTTTCAACTTCAAACCACTAAATCAGAGCCTGGAAGGATTTAAGGGCGTGTCTGTATCAAGAACAGATCTAGCTACAGGAATTAATTTTTATAAACAGTCCTTAGCAACAAAAAGTTTTGTCAATCCGGAAATAAGGTTGCAACTGGCTAAAACTATTTCGGAACAAACTAAAGACAATCCTGATTATGGCAATGGCCTTGCCTTGGCCGTTCAAGAAATGGCAAAAAATACCCAAGAACATCCGCTTGACGCGCGATATTGGTTATATTTAGGCCAACTCTATGATCTCAATAATAATCCCGATGATGCCCGGGCAGGACAAAATGCTTTAGAGAAGGCCCTTTCGCTTTCCCCTAAAAGACAACAAATATATTTTGAATTGGCAAAAAATCAGATTATTCAAAAAAACTATTCAACGGCCATTGAATATGCTCGCCAATCCATAGAACTAGACCCCAAAATCGGTTTATCTCATTATGACTTGGGTTTGATTTATTTTGCCAGTCAAGAATATTCCAAAATGCTCGAAGAATATGCTCAGGCCGAACAACTCGGTTATAACCCATTCCGAGATAAAAACGGATACTTAACCGCCTCGACGGCTTATGCTGAATTAAATAATATGGACATGGCTCTTGACTTCGCCGAAAAAGGACTTAAAAAATGGCCTAACGATAAAATGCTGATTATCCAAAAAATAGTTTTACTCCAACAAGCAGAAAAAACGAAAGAATTAAATGATTTTATCAATCAATTAGCCCAAGAAAATCCTCAACTATTAAAGGAGCTTGGCGGTAATTAAAAATTCCATGTGATGGTTAAAGCTGTCTTCCACATCCATTCAAAGTATTCTTCCGACAGTTTCTCTAGTCTAGAAAAAATCGCCGGCTTTTGCCAAAAGAAAAATATTAATTTAGTCTTTTTGTGTGATCACAACAATCTGGCCCCGACAACCACCATAAATGGAGTTCAAATTATTGGCGGGGAAGAAATTAAAACGCGTGAAGGTGAAATTATTGGTCTTTTCGTCAAAGAAAAAATTGAGCCCAACTTGCTTTTGGCAGAAACTATAAAAAAAATAAAAGAACAGGGCGGACTGGTAGCCACTCCCCATCCTTTTAACAGCTTAATCCGCCGCTGGAGCGGCAAAAAAATACAACCCGAAAATTTATTAAAAAATATCGATCAAATTGATATTGTTGAAGTTTTTAATGCCCGTAATATTTATCCGGTCGACAATAAAAAGGCTCTGGAATTTGCCGAGAAAAATAAAAAGATAAAAATCGTCGGCAGCGACGCCCACGTGATTAATGAAATTGATAACACTAGTTTTTTAATTGATAATTTTTCTACTCCTCAAGAATTTTTAAATAACCTATCTCGGGCGGAATTTTCTACCAAAACTGGTTCTCTTGTTGACCAACTGAAGTCGTTATTTGTTAAAATTATAAAATTTTTCTAAATTAGTATTCTAGGTTTTTCGAGAAGTGTTAAGATAAAAAATCTTATGAATTTACCGAATTCCTTGCAGAAAAAAATTGAATTTTTAAAAGCTCTGGCGGTTTTTGCCGGCACGATTATCGGCGTCGGCATTTTCGGCCTACCCTACGTCGCCTTAAAATCTGGATTTTTTGTCGTAGTGGCTTATTTTATTTTGGTGGCTATTTTGGCTATTATTGTCCAGATTCTTTTGGGCGAAATGGCTTGCGATACGCATAAAATCGCCCGTATTCCAGGTTACGCCGAGGAGTACATCGGGCCAAAGGCAAAAAAAATATCTTTTATCATCTCGTCGCTTGGTTTAATTGGTGCGCTTTTAGCTTACTTGATCTTGGGCGGCGCTTTTTTAGGCTCGATTCTTCGGCCGGTCTTGGGCGGCGCTAATTTGATTTATGTTCTATTGTTTTTTACCGCCGGCGCCGCGCTGATTTTTGCCCGCGTGCGAAATATTGCCCGTTTTGAATTAATAATGTTCGTTGCCTTTGTGATTATTTTATTTATTTTTATTTATCACGGATTTCCTCATGTTGATTATCAAAATTTATTGGGCTTTAATCCCAAATTAATTACCTTCCCTTACGGCATTATTTTATTTTCTCTCTGGGGTATTGCTTTGGTACCGGAGATAAAAGAAATTGTCGAAAGAAATCGACCATGCTTAAGAGGAGTCATTGCCGCCGGCGTCATCGTTTCTGCTCTTTGTTATTTATTTTTTGTCTTTATCTTTTTGGGTGTCAGCGGTCAAACAACCACGCCCGACGCTATGACTGGTTTTATTAATACGCTAGGCAATGGCGTGAGAACCTTGGGTTTTGTTTTTGGCCTAATCACTACCTTCACCTCTTTTATTGCTCTAGGCATGACACTAAAAAAAATATTTTGGCTCGATTTTCATCTACCACGAAATGCTTCTTGGGCGCTGGCTTGTTTTATTCCTTTAGGATTATATTTTTGCGGTTTTAAAAATTTTATAGACATCATCGGTTTAACCGGCGCCCTGATGCTTGGCCTTGAAGCTATTATGGTCGTCTTTATTTATAAAAATTTCTTGCAAAAAAGGTTTCATCAAAACGCTCCTTGGTGGCTCTACTTGCTCGTTGTCTTGTTTGTTATCGGTATAGTCTTACAGTTTATATATTTCTTTACTTCATAAAATATCTACATGCAGGAATCTAGTGCGCCATTTGGCAAAGTGCAAAATCTTGAGTCAAACGATAAGTTCGGCTCAAGCGTTTTAATCGTCGAGGTTGGCCAAGAAATAACCAAGCACTACCACAAAAAAACCAAAGAAATAGAGGTTATTTTAGAGGGAGAAATAATCTGCGACGGTGAAATACAAAGGCCAGGCGAAGTTAATATTTGGGAACCAATGCAAATGCATGGTTACAAAAACATCTCTAACGCGCCGGTAAAAATTCTTTGCTTAGCCGTGCCTCCTTACGATCCAAACGATTCGTTTGAGGTGGGCCCAACCGCCTAATTTTGACTTTCCACGGTTTATCCACAGAAAAAATATTGACAAATTTTCATTTTTTTTGTATAATTTATATACAAATTAGATAATACTAATGTTTAAACTCATGTTAAACAAAAATTCCATATCTCAATTGGGCGGTTGATTCCAACAGCATTTTTTTAGGTGCGTTGAAACCGCCTGAAAGCGGTTTTTTGTTTAATAAAATATTTTCTGCTCTTTAACAACTCGCGTTAAAAACAATGAAAGCACAATATGCCTAATACAATCCGTTCATCCGCCTACTGGCGGAGACGGACTAACTAAAAATTTTTTCGATTTTTAGTGAGGTAAATAAGAAAAATTGGGCACATGGTGGATGCCTTGGTTCCAAGAGGCGATGAAGGACGTAGCAGCCTGCGATAAGCTTCGGTGAGGTGGCAAGCAACCTTTGACCCGGAGATTTCCGAATGGGGAAACCTATTTGCGTAAACCGCAAATGTTCCGACTTTTGTCGGAAAGCAAACCTAGGGAAGTGAAACATCTCAGTACCTAGAGGAAAATAAACCAATCAACATAGATTTATACTGCTAATCATGCGCTAAACACGCACTGGTTCTCGGTATAAATCTATGATCATTCCCTTAGTAGTGGCGAGCGAAACGGGAATTAGTCTAAACTTTGTTTTCTCCAAGCAAGTCGTTGGGTGATTTGTCGAAAGACAAATTAATTCATGACTTGTGGCGGCAGTAGGGCCTAGCGGGAAAGCAGAGCGTTGTGGGATTAGTAACGCTTCGATACCTATTTATTGGAATGCGTGAAAGAACTTTTAGAAGAAGGGCCTGGAATGGCCCGCCAAAGAGGGTGAAAGCCCCGTATCTAAAAAAAGTTTTTTTATTCATAGTTATTAGTCCCGAGTATCACAGGGCTCGAGGAACTCTGTGTGAATCCGGGAGGACTATCTCCTAAGACTAAATACTACTTGGAAACCGATAGTGAACTAGTACCGTGAGGGAAAGGTGAAAAGCAGCCCGGTGAGGGCGATGAAATAGTATCTGAAACCATGTGCTAACTAAGAGTCGGAGCCCCCCACTTTCTGAATCCAAATTTTAGATTCAGAAAGTGGGGGGTGACGGCGTTCCTATTGAAGAATGAACCAACGAGTTTTTAGCACTAGCATTAGCTTAATCCCGTTTTACGGGAGTAGGCGTAGGGAAACCAAGTCTTAAAAGGGCGACTAGTTAGTGGTAAAACACCCGAAACCAGACGAGCTACTCATGGCCAGGATGAGCTCCGACGAAGGTCGGAGGGAGGTCCGAACCCATTCGCTGTGCAACACGATGGGATGAGCTGTGAGTTGGAGTGAAAAGCTAATCGAGTTTGGTAATAGCTGGTTCTCCCCGAAATAGCTTCAGGGCTAGCCTTTCGTTGCAACTTTGAGGGTAGAGCACTGAATGGACTGGGGTGGAGTAATCCTACCCAATCTAACCAAACTCCGAATCTCAAAGCCAAGAACGAAGGAGTCAGACAGTGGGGGCTAAGCTCCACGCGTCAAAAGGGAAACAGCCCAGATCTCTATCTAAGGTCCCTAAATCTATACTAAGTGTCAAAAGAAGTGAAAAAGCTTAGACAACCAGGAGGTTGGCTTAGAAGCAGCCATCCTTTAAAGAAAGCGTAACAGCTCACTGGTCAAGTTTTTTCGCGCTGAAAATTTATCGGGGCTAAGTATAGTACCGAAGGTGAGAATTCTCAACTTTGTTGAGAGTGGTAGGGGAGCGTTCTTAATGCGGTGAAGTCGAACCGTGAGGTTCGGTGGAGCGTTAAGAAGTGAGAATGTTGGTATAAGTAGCAAAAAAACAGGTGAGAATCCTGTTCACCGTAAACCCAAGGTTTCCTGGGCACTGATTTTCATCCCAGGGTTAGGCGGTCCTAAGGCGTAGCTGAAAGGCGAAGCTGATGGACAGCCGGTTAATATTCCGGCCCTAGAATTAATTTCCAATGGAGTGACACTTTCTCTCATTTCGAGCGTGATTTGGCTATTCGCGTCTAAGAGGAGAATTGATCTGCTTGGCAAATCCGGCAGATAAATATTTTCTTTGAATGAAATGTCGCAAGGCAAATTCGAAAGTCGAGGGAGTCAAGAAAACCTTCTAGGATCCGCCGCAAGGTGGAAAAATTAATTCTATCCGTACCGTAAACCGACACAGGTGGGTGGGCATAAGTGTGCTAAGGTGTACGAGAGAACCCTCGTTAAGGAACTAGGCAAAAAAGCAGCTGTAAGTTCGCAATAAAGCTCGCCCGACTTCGGTCGGGCCGCAGCTAAAGTCTATCAAGCGACTGTTTACCAAAAACACAGGTCCCTGCACAAAGCGTAAGCTGAGGTATAGGGGCTGATGCCTGGCCAGTGTCAGAACGTTAAGAGGAGAGGTGACCCCTGCTTCGGCAGGAAGTAGCCTTGAATCCAAGCGCTGATGAACGCCGGCGGTAACTATAACCGTCCTATGGTAGCGTAATCCCTTGCCGGGTGAGTTCCGGCCTGCACGAATGGCATAACGACTTGATAACTGTCTCAACGAGGGACTCGGTGAAATTGCAAAGGGCGTGAAGACGCGCTCAACATGTGGCTAGACGAAAAGACCCCATGAAGCTTTACTACAACTTGGTATTGGATTAGGATTAAATCTGTTTAGAATAGGTGGGAGGTCCGACTTCGGTCGGGCCGACAGTGAAATACCACCCTCATTTAATTTTAATTCTTATCCCGACGAAATCGGGAAACAGTGCCTGGTGGGTAGTTTAACTGGGGCGGTTGCCTCCTAAAATGTAACGGAGGCGTTTAAAGGTCAGCTTGGTGCGGATGGAAATCGCACTGGACGTGCAAAGGCATAAGCTGGCTTGACTGCAAGAGCTACAACTCGCGCAGAGAGGAAACTCTAACTTAGTGAACCGATGCGTCCGCATAGGCGGCGCAAAGATCATCGGATAAAAGCTACTCTGGGGATAACAGGCTAGTCTGGTCCAAGAGTCCATATCGACGACCAGGTTCGGCACCTCGATGTCGGCTCATCGCATCCTGGGGCTGTAGAAGGTCCCAATGGTTTGGCTGTTCGCCAATTAAAGCGATACGTGAGCTGGGTTCAGAACGTCGTAAGACAGTTCGGTCTCCTATCTACCACATGCGCACGAAAATTGAGAGGGCTAGTCCCTAGTACGAGAGGACCGGGACTAACGAACCTCTGGTGTACCAGCTGTCCTGCCAAGGGCACCGCTGGGTAGCTACCGTTCGGCACGGATAAGCGCTGAAAGCATATAAGCGCGAAGCCGTCCTCAAGATTAGTTTTCGTTCCTTTGACTTCGGTCAAAGGAGAAGATTCCTGGAAGATGACCAGGTTAATAGGTTCTAGGTATAAGACCAGTAATGGTTTAAGCCGAGGAATCCTAATAAATCAAAATTCTTATTTACCTCGCTAAGGATCGAAAAATAAAAAATATTATTTTAACGTACACAAATTAAAACGCGCGCAAAGTCTTGGTGTCTCAAACGAAGGGGCCACACCCGTTCCCATCCCGAACACGGAAGTTAAGCCCTTCAGTGCCGATGGTAGTCCGTCAGTCGACGGATGAGAGTAGGCCGACGCCAGGACCTTGCGCGCGTTTTTTATTACCAAAAGCTGGGCATTCTGGCTCTTTTTTGATATAATATTTATATTATGCAATACATCGCAGATCTACATATACACAGCAAATACTCCCGGGCTACCTCTAAAAGCACAGACTTGGAACATTTAACTCAGTGGGCGCAAATTAAAGGCATCCAAATTTTAGGCACTGGCGATTTTACTCACCCGCTCTGGTTTAAAGAAATCCAAAACAAGTTAGAACCAGTTAAAGATGGATTATATAAATTAAAAACCGCACAGTCAGACATGCGTTTTATTTTGTCTACCGAATTCTCTTGCATTTATACCAAAAACGACAAATGCCGACGAATCCATCTTTGTGTTTTTGCGCCGAACATTGCCACGGTTGCCAAAATCAACCAAACATTGGGCGGAAAATATAATCTAAAATCCGACGGCCGGCCGATTTTGGGAATCGATGCCAAAGAATTGCTAAAAATTTTATTAGATATTTCTCCGGACATTGTGATGATCCCGGCTCACGCCTGGACTCCCTGGTTTTCTATTTTTGGTTCAAAGTCCGGCTTTGATTCAGTCGAAGAATGCTTTAATGAGCTCGCGCCTAAAATTTTTGCCCTAGAAACCGGACTTTCTTCCGACCCAATGATGAATTGGCAGTGGTCGTATCTCGATAAATACACTCTGATTTCCAATTCTGACGCGCATTCACCGGAAAAACTCGGCCGCGAAGCTAACGTCTTTGACTTTAAACAAGAACCAACTTATAAAGATTTAATGCAAAGCATTAAAACTAGGCAAGGATTTCTTTACACCATTGAATTTTTCCCTGAAGAAGGCAAATACCACCTCGACGGCCACCGTGCCCATAATGTCGTCTTAGAACCAAAACAAACCAAGAAACTCAAGGGCATTTGCCCGGTTTGCCACCGGCCATTAACCGTTGGTGTTTTAAGTCGAGTCGCCGAACTAGCTGATCGCGAGGCGCCACAACGGCCTAAAGGCGCGCCTGACCAAAAAAGTATTATTCCACTTAAAGAAATTATCTCTGAAATCGAGGGCGTAATGCCGACCAGTAAGCGGGTTGATGCCATTTATCACGAAATGATTAAAAGGG
Source organism: Patescibacteria group bacterium (assembly GCA_028715115.1). NCBI lineage: Bacteria > Patescibacteria group bacterium. The sequence continues at coordinate 172,698 of JAQUSN010000001.1, forward strand.
GTAAAAATGAATTTAATATTTTACTAAATTTATCACGCGAGGAGATAACCAATGTCAGCGAACCGAAAATGGCTGAGGCGATAATGAAAATGCGCGCCGGTGAAGTCATAAAAAACCCTGGCTACGATGGAGTTTTCGGCCAAATAAAAATTTTCCCCGACTCGCCAGATTTAAAAAGGCTAGGATCTTCTCTGCCAGGTAAAAAAACAAACAAAAATCAAAAAGTATTATTTTAAATATGGAAATCCGCTTGATTCAAAGCAAGTCCGCCCTGCATAAATCAAAATTAGCCGGCGGCGGATATACTCTCAACCCCTATTCTGGCTGCCCGCATGGCTGCCAGTATTGTTATAATCAAAAATTTTTTAACATTATCCATCCCGACTGCCCCTGGGGTAAATATTTTGACGTCAAAACAAATTTCCCAGAAATTTTAGCCAAAGAAATCTTGGCCAAACCCAAAGCCAACGTATTTTTTTCAACTATTACCGATCCCTACAACGCCCTGGAGAAAAAATACCAGATCACTCGCCGTTCTTTGGAGCTGCTGCTGGCTAATGGTTGGCGAGCTTCTCTTTTAACCAAATCTGATCTGGTTTTGCGGGATTTGGATTTATTCAATAAATACCGAGCTAAAATAGACGTCGGTTTTACTATTACTTCGGTTGATGATAAAATCGCCAGAATTCTCGAGCCTAACGCGCCAAGCCCGACCCGTCGATTAGCTGCCTTAAAACAACTACACAAACATAAAATAAAAAATTATATTTTTGTCGCGCCAATTATTCCGCACCTAACTGACATTGAAAAAATTTTCCAGGCAGCGAACGGTTTTTGCGATGAAATTTGGTTTGATTCATTTAATACTAAGCTGGTTAACTGGCCAGCCTGGTTAAGGATCGTTAAACAAAATTTTTCAAATTTATTAGACTTTTACAAAGATTATGCCTTGAATAAAAAATTATTTGAGAAAGAAATAAAAAACAAAATAATAAATTTAGCGCAGAAATATAAAATAAAAACCAAATTTATTTTTTAATTTTAAAAACAAAAAGCACATTCCTTCTCGCGCTTTTTAATATACATATTTTACTGTTGACAAAATGCCGATCTTTGCTATCATATAATAGTATTTGAAAGGAGCGTTCTTGGGCAAAACATGTCCACCTGGCGAGAGACTCATCTCTCGTCCGCCCTTCCACAAAGGCACAGATTGGCGTCGCCAGCTCAGACCAGGGCATGGCAGTCGCCCGGGCAACGGTCCGTCGCGCATACCGCGACCGATCGAAACTCGATCCGAATCTGAGAGTCGTATCTCAAGGAGGTAAGTAAGATGCTCTTGCGTCCGAAAGCGCGCGACCAGCCGCATTAAGCAAGGGTCACCCTCTCGGGTGAAGCCTACGCGCGGTTTTCCTCACATCGAACCCCCTCTCCCAGGGGGTTCGTTTATTTTATAAAATTATATTAATCAATATTATTTAAACCATACTCATATTAATAGGCCGAAGAAATAACTCTAAACTAAAAAAATTTGCGAAATTACGAATATAGAATTCGGGGTTGCAAGTGGGATAAACCTATCTACTCGTTCCTCTTTTTCTTTTTTTAATTAAATTTCTTTGTTTGTGTCGTAAAACGTGAGTGCAAAATTTGTGGATTATGTTTTAATTTTTATAAAACCCGATTAACCCAATAAAATGTTCCACGTGGAACATTCACTCTGGTTAATACGAAAAACAAGGGATTATTGTGAAATTCTGGATCTATTTTGAATTTAAAAACAAGAATTTAGCTCTGCTTAAAATCTTAAAAATATTTTATCTTTTACTTTTTATTTTCTTAATTCTATTAAATGTTCCACGTGGAACATTCTTAAATTAAAAATAAAATTCATTAATTTTGTCTGGCGATATGCTAAAAATTGAAACATCATTTTACGACGCCAAATATTTATAAATAAGCCTGATCAAAAAGTTAATAAAAAACAAAGGATTGACAAATATAAAAATTATGCTATCATTAAAAATGATAGATATCTACTCGGAGAACGATCTCTAAGAAGAGGTCGACAGCGAGTAGGGTCTGTCGGAATTAAGCACTAGGAGGTTTTGTGAGTATAGCGACAGTTCACCCCTTAAAACAGGGTTCAGTCCAAAAATGGCTCAGGCGATTCTGGATGAATCTGCTCCCCTGGAACAGAGCCTGGAAAAAGTTCATAAGCGAAGATCACCTGTGGGGCGGTTTATTCTACCTGAAGAACCACTACATCGACCCGATCAATTGCCCGGAAGAAGTCTCGCAACTGCTTCGGCTCCTTACGGCCTTACGTGCAGAAGTAGGACACATTCCGGAGCTCCGGAAGATCCAGAATCAGCTGCTTTGGAATCCCAACCCCCAGAGCAAGCACCGCAAGCTGGCCGACTTGATTGGCCAGGTAATTGTCCTGCTTCAGTCGTATCGCGCCCTTGCCGATAAGTGCGGCATCCAATCGCCCAGGCCCGGCATATTCCTCGAAGCCGACAATGTCATAATTGCCGAGAGTTCAATTAAGTACCTGCGCAGTCTCGGCAAGACCGATTCGAGGAGAGTTTCGGCCAATTTGTCGGCCCGGACCTTCCGGAGAAACGAGATGTGGTCGATGGTCCCCATCATCGGCACCATCAACGAACTGCTCAACTCATGACCATTGCCCGCATCAGGTTCAATCCCTGATCGCGGGCTTTTCTTTTTTAAAAATATTGACAAAAGACAAAAATCTGCTATAATATATTTAACAAACCAACAGACAACTGCTCGGAGAACGATTTCCTAGGAGAAATCGGCAGTGAGCAGCTCTGTTAAAGGAGGTTTTGTGAAGCTACATCCGTCAATCATCAGGATCTGGAAGCGAACTTGCCGCTGGCTCAAGGAGATCTGGCCATTCCTGTCTCCCTGGGGCCGCGCTGTTGTTCGCTTCACCGAAGAAGCTCCAAGCGGTAAAGAAATACCGTTGTGGAACATGCTCTTCACTCTCGTGCGCACCTACCTCGAGGCCAAGACTCCCATCGGCTTCCCTGAAGACCAAGAAGAACTGATGAGACTACCTACCGTGCTCTACTACTTGCGCATGCTAATGCTGCGAATCCCTGAGCTCGAGAAGGTCAGAAAAGGGCTGCTATGGAACCCTTTCTACGAAAGCAAGCATCTGCAGCTGGCGCGCCAGGTTGAGCGAATTATCTACGTACTACAGCGGTACGACGATTACGCCGCTGTATGCGAGATTGAGGTGCCGAAAGAACTCCCCCAGCTCCACAGCACCAAAGTGCTAAGCCGCACCATCGTTCAACTAAGAAGCCTTGAAAAGGGCGCCGACAACGATCGAGCCAAGGCCAATAACCTCTGCCACGACTTCATGCGACATCAGCTGTACGAACTGATAGCCGCCGTTAACGCGATAAACCAGCTTCTTCACCCCGAGTCATAGCCCTGGCGGATTCATCAGGATCGGCCGATCCTGAAATGTCGCCCGCGGGATAATTAGGTTCAAATCCTACCTGCGGGCTTTTCTTTTTGAAAAAGACATCTAATTTTAGATGTCTTTTTGTTTTGTATTCTAGATTCTAATTTATGCATTAGCCCTAATCTCAATCACGTCGCCATCTTTAATTGTGTATGTCTTGCCTTCGGTGCGAACTAAACCCTTTTCGCGAGCCTCAATATAACCATGCGCCTTTAATAAATCTTGCCAAAAAATAACTTCAGCGCGCACAAAGCAACGTTCAAAATCAGTATGAATCACGCCGCCGGCTTGTGGCGCCATACTACCTCGTTTCAAGGTCCAAGCTCGCGTTTCATCCGGCCCAGTTGTTAAAAACGTAATCAAATCTAATAACTGATAAGATTTTTGAATTAATTTGTCTAAACCCGACATGGCTGGTAAACCGAGGGCGATTCTGTCTTCTGTTTTCATGTCCGCTGCTTCAAGTTCGGCCACCACGTCAACAATTAAATACGACCAACTGTGTTCGTTAAAAACATCTTTTATTTTTTGCGACACCTCTGATTCGGATCCGTTTAATAAATATATTCTCGGCTTGGTGGTTAAAAGCTGATAGGTTTTTAAAATTTGCTTTTCTTCTTCGTTTAAAATCACTTCGGATAAAATCTGACCATTATCTAAAATCTGCCGCACTCGTTTTAAAACTTCAAATTCTTTAAGCGTCTCTTTGCGGCCACTTTTTATTTCATGTTCCAGGTCTACCAAGCGCTTATTGATAGTTTCCAGATCTTTTAAAATTAATTCTGTATCTAAAATTTCTTTATCAGCCACTGGGTCGATTTCTTTTTGAGTGTTGACGATTTTATCATCCAAAAATGCTCGCAAAACATAGACAATAGCGTCGGTTTCACGAATATTGGCCAAAAATTTATTGCCCAATCCTTCGCCTTGGCTAGCGCCCTTAACCAGACCAGCAATGTCAACAAATTTTACCGTAGTAAAATTTTTCTTAGCTGACTTAGTCAGCTCGGCTAATTTATCAACGCGTTCGTCAGGCACAGCCACCACACCAACATTTGGATCAATGGTGCAAAAAGGATAGTTCGCGCAATCAACCTGCTTTTTAGTAATAGCTTGAAATAGGGTAGACTTGCCCACATTGGGCAGCCCCACTATGCCGATAGAAAATGACATGTCAAAATTATTAAAAATTAAGAACTAAAATATTATATAGATTTTTCTCTCTTTCGTCAACTTTTCATAAGATTGACAAATTCATTAAAATGCGCTATTATATAGCAAGGTTCGTGAAGCTGGGGTCGCTCGGTTTTCGCAAACCTGTCTGGAGGCACCTTAACAAGGAGTTTACCGTGAGAATCGTGATCTTGACTATGGCGGTCTTTGTTGTCATAGCAGGTGCTATGATCGCATGGGCTTGGCCAATCGTCACCCAGCCAAATGCCGGAGACGAAAAACCGCAGAGCGCTATCACGCACTTCCGCAATGTACTCAACACGACCGCGAACAACAGCTTAACCCTGGTACAGCTCAAGGATACCATGACCAGGCTGGGCCAACTGCCCATGGCGCGGCAACTCGGATGGTCTGGGTATCATCTCGACTCACTGCTATCGAATTACGCCAAGAACCTGGCCGTGAACTACGGCGATACTATCAAGGCTGTCCTGGGAGAACTGACTGCCGGGAAGACCGATACTGCTACTTTTTGTGAAGTACTGCAGGCTTTCTCTACCCGCATCGCCTATCTACGCGTGGAATTGAGTATCGCCTGCCCGGCAATGACCATGTTACCAGACGATAGTCTCTACCCCTACTCCCAGGTTTGGGACGTTTGGGAGAAAACGAGAACGACATGGGTGCAGCGTTTTTTCCGCACATTGTCTCTCGGGCCGCGCATTAGCGCGGCCCTTATCTTTTCCTAAAAAACCATTGCGGTTTTTCTAATTTTAGTTATAATAAAGGGTGTTCTGTCTCAACAGAGCCTACTCTTAATCTGCGCGCTTGGCAATAATCTCTATTTAAGTCAAAAGGTTAAATTAATCTATGACCCTTTCTCTTTTTGTCATTCTTGTAATTTATCTTATTTTCTGCGGCGTAACTCTGTTGTTTTTTTTAGCCAACCTATACCACCTTATCCGATTCGGGGCGCTTAATTTAGTGACTCTTTTATTTTCTTTCATTTCCATTTGCGGCGTCATTCTGTTGGTTTATTTTTCTTACCAATACATCTCCGGTATTGATTGGGGTCAAACTTTTACTATTTTTGATGTCATTCGTTTTAAAATGCCTTCCATACCAAAAATTAACCTCTAATTTATGGAGCCATTATACGCCCTATTTCATCTCGATCTTGACGAAAGAATTATCATTCATGTGCGACAGCACTGGTGGTTTTTCTTCAAAAAGATTTTAGCTTTTATTCTAGAAATTTTGGTTTTGGTTGTTATTTATATTATTTTGGTTAATTTTAAGACATCGCTGCTTGAAGATCCAATCATTACCCCGATCTTATTCTTAGCGGCCACTGCCTACCTGCTCTTTGCTTGGGTTAAATTATTTTCCGACTGGGTTGTCTATTATTTAAGCATCTGGGTGGTTACGAATAAACAGGTTATTAGTGTTGAACAAAAAAGTATTTTCAACCGGCTTGTGGCGCGCCAGCCGCTTCATCGCATCCAAGACGTCATGGCCACTTCGCAGGGCGTGATAGCAACGATTCTAAAGTTTGGCAACGTCAGAGTCCAGTCAGCCGGCACACAAGATTATTTCCTATTTAAAAACGTGCCTCGCCCATTTGAAATTGAGGCAAAAATAAACGATTTAATAGAACGCCTTCCCAAAAAATAAAGAGTTAACACCCTTTGTTGCTCGCCGCGCTTAGCAATAAAAATATTAATCACGATAAATATGGTAAACGGAAACAAAAATAGAAAAAATCAAACTATCAAACAAAAGCCCGCTAAGGCAAAAAATCCCGAAGCGCAGCGAGTTTCGCGTTTAATTACGGCCACCGTCTTAATCGCAATTGCCATTGTGATTATTTTGGGCCTGGCCGGCGCGGCCGGACCTTTAGGAAAATATTTAGCCCTAGGATTAAAATTTATTCTAGCCTGGTCTAGCTGGTCAGTGCCGATTGCACTTTTAATTATTGCCTATAATTTAATTATTCTTCGTGAAGAGGAAAAAATCAGAAAAACCGTTTGGGTTGGCGTGATTCTTTTTGCTATTGCTCTTGCTGGTATTTTACATTTTTATTTTCTACACGATCAAACTGCCCTAAAACAACAACGTGGTGGCGGCTATCTTGGCTTTGCTTTAATCTGGTCTATGAACCAGGTGTTCGGTTTTTGGCCGAGCTTAATAATTTTAATTGCTATTTTTTTAACTAGCCTATTTTTAATCGCCACCCTCTTTGCTCATACCAAAAAATTAATTGAAGAGGCAGAAGAAGAGCCCGAAGAAGCGATCACTTCGACGGAAAAATCTTGGCTGCAAAAATTAAAAGACAAACAACAAGACAAAAAAGAAGAAAAAGAAAAAAGAGACGCGGAGAAGGCCGCGGAAAAAGCAGCTCTAATAGAAAGTATGGCCAACGAAGAAGAGGCTAAGGCCGCAGTTAGAGACGCCTTTAAACCGATTTTTCGATCGCGGCAAATAGCTCAAAAGACTGACTTGCCTCTCGATCTTTTAGAAAAAAATAGCGCCAAACCAACCAGCGGCGATATAAAAAGCAATAAACTAATTATTCAAAAAACTTTAGAAAATTTTGGCATTTCCGTGGAAATGGGCGATGTGAAGGTTGGACCAACTGTAACTCAATATACGCTTCGACCCTACGATGGCGTAAAAATTTCACAAATCACCAGCCTAAACAATGATCTGGCTCTGGCCTTAGCCGCGCATCCAATTCGCATTGAAGCGCCAATTCCCGGCAAAGCTTTAGTGGGCATCGAAGTTCCCAACCAAGGCATTGCCATTGTTAAAATCAGGGAAATGCTGGAAACAGAAGAATTTAAAAACAGAAAAAATAACACGGCTATTGCTATTGGCAAAGACGTGGCCGGACATATTTTATTTTCTGACTTAACTAAAATGCCGCACATGCTTGTGGCTGGCGCAACCGGCAGCGGCAAAACCGTCATGCTTAATTCGATTATTATCAGCTTGCTTTATGAAAATTCTCCGGATGATTTAAAGTTTATTTTCGTTGACCCAAAAAGAGTAGAGCTTTCTTTATATAACGACTTGCCCCACCTTTTAACTCCGGTTATTACTAGCGTGCCTAAAACCGTCAATGCCTTAAAATGGGCTATCGCTGAAATGGAACATCGTTTTGATGTTATGTCTGAAGCTCGCAAGCGCGACATTCAATCCTATAATCAAGATGCCGAAGAAAAAATGCCCTACATCGTCATTGTCGTCGACGAATTAGCCGATTTAATGGTTGTGGCACCGCAAGAAATAGAAACTGGCATCATCCGTCTAGCGCAAATGGCCCGCGCAACCGGCATTCACTTGGTCTTGGCCACTCAACGGCCATCAGTTGATGTCATTACTGGTTTAATTAAAGCCAACATCACTTCGCGCATTGCCTTTTCAGTGGCCTCAATGACTGACTCGCGCACCATCCTAGACTTTGCTGGCGCAGAAAAACTTTTAGGCCGTGGTGATATGTTATATGTTTCAGCCGACCTGTCAAAACCACGAAGGTTACAAGGCGCATACGTAAGTGATAAAGAAATAAAACGCGTAGTTGATTATTTAAGAAACATCCGCGAACCCAACTACCAAGCTGAAATTGTAGAAAAATCTTCTTCGATTGAAGGATTTGGTAGTGGTGACTTGGCCGAAGACGAACTTCTACCACAGGCTCGCGAAGAAGTTATCCGAGCTAAGCGTGCTTCAGCCTCGCTGCTACAAAGACGATTAAGGGTTGGTTATGCCCGCGCAGCGCGCCTATTAGATTTACTGGAGATGGAAGGAACCATTGGACCGGCCGACGGCTCAAAACCCAGAGAAATTTTAAAAAATATCCTAGCTCCCGAAGGATTAGCGGTTAAAGGAGAGCGCGAGGGCGAAGAAATGCCGCAGGAGGAAGAAAAACAATAAATACCAAATTTAAAATCCAATATTTGTTTGAAATTTATAATTTTGACATTATAGTTTATTCTTCATGCCTCACATATTTTTTGACGAAAGTGGTCAATTTACAACACATAATAATGAAAACTATTTCATCGTCGCATCTTTTACCGTCGGGAATCCCAGACGAACAGAAAAACAATTTAAATCTTGGCAGAGGAGAAAATTTCCCAAAAAACTGCGCTATCAACCAGAAATTAAATTTTCTGAAGTTGAGATTAAAGACGAACTTCGTATGGCAACTCTAAAATTTATTTCCGATCTTGATGTTAGGATTAATTTTTCCTATTTATTAAAACAAAATATTCCTGGCAATTATCATAAAAATAAAAAACTACAAAGCGGACTCTTATATACCAACATCATCGGAGAAACAGTAGAAATGTATTTGCCCTTAGCCGATAAAGAACTTCGAGTTTTTTGCGATGAACGACATTTAAAAGGAATTAAAAAACCAATATTTGAGAAAACCCTAATTAATAGATTGTTACCGCAATTACAAAAAGGTACAAATATTCAAATTGAGATGATTGATTCAAAAGAAAATGCTAATATCCAAATCGTCGATTGGATTGCCGGGGCACTAGCTGCTTTTTTGGAGAAAAAAGAACTTGGTAGCGGATTTTATCAAATCTTACAAAACAATATCTTAAAAGAAGGCAAAGAATTATTTAAAGATTATTGGAGCAATAAATATCAAAATTAAAGATAAAAACCCTGATTTGTTAACCAAGGTTTTTATCGAGAAGTAGCGTCTTATAAAATGGTTATTCTGCGGCTTAAGTCTCGGATACTCCGAGGGAACACCACAGCATTTTATAAGCTATTATTGCATACTTCTATGAGATAATAATAGCAGATTAAGCATTAAAATCAAATCAATACTGTGGAAAACTGGTGGACTTAAAATACAATAAAAATGACTAAAAAAATAAAAACAATTCTTATCACCGGCGGCTGCGGCTTTATCGGATCAAATTTCATCCGATATTTTTTGGCCAAACATTCCAACTATCGCATTATCAATTTAGATAAACTGACCTATGCCGGCCGAAAAGAAAACTTAAAAGACTTGGCAGGCCATCCGCGCTATAAATTTATCAAAGGTGATGTTTGCGATAAAAAAATCGTTGAGCTGTTAGTCAAAAAATCTGAAGAAATAATTCATTTTGCCGCTGAATCGCATGTAGATCGCTCAATCGAAGGACCGGAAACATTTTTACGCACCAATATTTTTGGCACCTATGTTTTACTTGAAGCAGCGCGCAAATACAAGATTAAAAAATTCCTTTTTATATCAACTGACGAAGTTTATGGCAGCATTAAAAGCGGAAAATTTTGTGAAACCAGCAACCTGGCCCCCAATAGCCCCTACTCGGTCTCCAAAACTAGTGCCGACCTGCTTTGCCGAGCCTATTTCAAAACATATGGACTGCCAATTTTAATTACTCGCTCTTCCAATAATTTCGGCCCGTACCAATTTCCAGAAAAGGTTATTCCTTTGTTTATCACCAATTTAATGCGTAACAAAAAAGTGCCGCTTTATGGCACAGGCAAAAACGTCCGCGACTGGATTTATGTGCTTGATAATTGCACTGGCATTGATTTTGTCAGACAGCATGGCAAATTCGGCGAAATTTATAACATCGGCGGCGGCAATGAATTGCCTAACGTTGTTTTAACTAAATCAATCTTAAAAGCTTTAAAGAAGGATAATTCTTGGATTCAACCGGTAGCCGACCGTTTAGGCCACGATTGGCGCTACGCTCTTGATTGCACAAAAATAAAAAAACTCGGTTGGCAACCAAAATATAATTTTGAAAAAGCCATTGATGAAACTATTAAATGGTATGTTAATAATCCGTGGTGGTGGAAGCCGTTAATTAAATGATTTTATGTCTCGCATTTTTATCGCCATCGCCGTTATTTTTCTCGCCCTTAGCCTTTTGGTCGCCGGGGCTTGTTTTTTGGCCAGTCGCGATACTTTAGCGCAATTTGTTCCTCAAGGAACATCTTTTTATTTACATTTTAATTTTAATCCCCTAAATAGCCAGGGACAAGCAGCCGCAAAATATTTTAATCAAAACTGGCCGCAGAAATCACTTGATCAATTATTAACCAGCGAATGGTCTTTTGTTAAGAACTATCTTAATAGAGATAAAATCGGACAAATTGATGAACTGGCTATTGCTGTTGTCGATAATCAGCCATTAATTTTAATGAGATATAAGGCTAATTATGCCAATTTTATGCCCCTGGTCTTAAACCAAAATAAGACCAATAATTATTATCAATTTTTAACGCCCACTATTTTTGTCGCTTCTAACCAAAAAACCAATCTTGGTAAGGTAAATAGGCAAACCAATAGCTGGCAAAATCAGTTTAAAAATATATCTTTAAGGTCTTTTGTTTCCGGTCGATTGCAAAGTTGGACAATTAAGGCTACGCTAGCCAAGAACGGCCTTAATTTTTATGCCTTAAATGAACAAAAGGTACACAAAGCTGACTTGCCGGAAAAAATCAACCAATTTCTAGCTTACGTTATTGCCGCGCCTCAAAACCAGGAAGAATACGTTTATTTTTTACCAAATCAATCGCAAACTTCTTTGGAACAAGTCCAAAATATTTTCCAAAGAAGACTAGCTCTCCTGTTCCCGATTAAAAAATCAAAAACCTTACCCGACAAAACTATTATCAATGAAATAGTCGCCGATCCAAGCCTTTTCAAATTCCAAAACATCACCATCGACGGACAAAATGCCTACAAACTAAATATTGATAAGGCGAAGGCTGTTGTTTTCTTGGGTCGATTTCAAAATTGCATTTTACTAAGTAATGACCAGGTTATTTTAGAAAAATTTTTAAAGCAACCCCTTCAGATTAATTTTTCTGAAGCCTTTTATTGGCAAAACCAGGCCATGGTTGTTCAGGGTCAATCTGCTAATAGCCAGAAATATCAAGGCCAAAACAGCGTCCGTGGATTAATTTACTTCAAATAGCTGTGGAAAAGGCTCTTGCTTTTTTATTAAAAAGCGTTAGAATTTAATTCTAAGATTGGTTAAGCCAAAATCTTATTTTTTTAACTTTTGATTTTTGATTTTATATCGTATGAACAAAAAATTAGCCGAAGAAATGCAGGCGTCTTTATTACAAATTAAGGCAGGCCTAGAAAAATCCATGGAAGATGTTGCTCAAAAAAGCAACCGCGTTAAGGATACTTATGAAGCCAAATTCCCGGAATATGGAACCTCTGAAGAAGAGGGTGCTGATGAAGTCTCTACTTTTATCGATCGGCTGTCTTTGGGCGAAAACATGGGCCACAATCTACAAGAAATTGATTTAGCTCTAGATAAAATTAAAAATGGCACCTATGGCATTTGTGAAGAATGCCATCGCGACATAGATCAACAAAGACTAAAGGCTATGCCGACCGCGCGCTGGTGCTTAAAGTGCAAAAATAAATTAAATAAATAAAGCCCTTTCTGCTGAAATTTTAGAACAAAGGGCGGAATCCACCAAAGCCCAAAAATTCCCGGAAAATAAATTATAAACCACCTTACTAATTAAATATTTATGTTTGAACCAGAGCTGGCGTCGGTGGATAAATCGAAAATTACTATGCGCCACAAATATCTTGGGATTAATTTAATAATCCTGGGATTTTTTGTTTTAGATAGAATTTTAAAGGCCATTTTTTTGGCTAAAAATTCACTGCTTAATTTAGGCCCGATCAATTTATCTCTGACCAAAAACCCGCAAACAGCCTTCGGCTACTTACAGCCAAGCGCTTTATTCTATATTATTATTATTATACTAATCAGCTTTTTAATTTATAAACTTTACCAAGCCTACCAATCACAAGAAATTTGGTCAATCTGGGCATATACCTTGGTAATTATCGGCGGATTTAGTAATTTACTAGATCGAATTAAATATGGCTTTGTTGTTGATTACGTTTATATTGGTCATTTGTCGTTTTTTAATTTAGCTGACCTAATGATCAGCGCCGGAATTATTGTCTTAATTATTTATTGCATCCATTCCGGTCGCTTGGCTAAAATAAAAAATAATTAATCGTAAAAAGCATTATGGAAAAAATGCATCATCAACCATTTGAAGGCACCGAAAACTGGTTTAACGAAAATCTGCCAATCTCTCAAGAACAAATGAAAGAAAGGTATGATTTTTGGGCTGGAGGCGATATTGAAGTTGAACCAGTTATAACAAAACCCCAAGAACTTTTGGCTGTTAGTCTTTTGTTAAACAAGGCTTGTTTGCCTGACATAAAAAATTTATCTTTATCAACTTTGCATCTTTTACAAAAATCTATTCGCAGCTGTTATGCCCAATCTGGTATAGAAATAATTCCAGAAATAGGTAAACTAACTCCCGAAGACATTGATAAAATAAAGGCCGGCGAAACAATTGGTTGTCCGGCTATGGTTTTAAGTCACAGCCTACGGCCCATAAATCTTAAGGGGCGGGTAATGCGCTTCTTTTGGACCAACACCGAGGCATGTTTAATAAAAAATAATTTAATCGAAACAGTTAGAGATAAAATGGCCATTAAGGGCATCGAGGGTAAAGATTGGTGGTTTGGCGAAGAAGTCATCGATGAAGAAACCAAAAGAGTCTTTGGCGAAGATGTTCCCAGGTCTAGCCAGCCGAGCGACGCACTAACCTTGTGTCTTAAAATTCAAGAAAAAAGACTGTGGTATCCGCCGGGCGATGAACCAATTAGCGTAGATAGCCGCGCCGATTTAGCTAAACATATAGAGCCAATTCCTGACGGCATAGACCCGTATTTTATAATCGGAGAGACGCCCTGGATCTCGTTTCCTAAAGATATAGTCGGCGTTTTAAATCTTGGCGCTCATGATAGAACCAGTGCCCGCCACGCTCATTCTCCTTTGATTGACCCTGGTTTTGAGGGTCCGATTCGTTTAGAACTTATAAATGGCCCTCGACATCCAGATTATGTCGAGTTGCTTATTTATCAAATAAGGAAATAAAAAGTTAAATAAAAAAGAGATCATCAATAGATCTCTTTTTTATTATAAAAAATTTATTTAAATAATAATTGGCTGGCCTTATATTTATCTTTGATAATTTTTTTAGCCATCGGGCTTAATTTTTTATAACTGCGATTAAGCTTTTCTCTCAACCATATTTCGGCCTGATTAATAGTCATTTGGTAGCGACGACTATTAAAAGCGTGATATAACAAAGAAGCAATGCAGTCAAAATGAGCCATGGAATCAGCATCAGCTAAACAGCGGGCTTCTTTGGTTAGTTTTTTAGCTAGTACGCTACCGCGATGAGTTAAAATACAATATTGGACTCGCGCGGTTTTGTCTTGAGGATAGCCTAGCTTTTTTAAAATTTTTTCCGCTAATCTGGCTCCATGAATGTGGTGATCTTTGTGCAATTTATTTGATTTAACACTGGCATAATCATGAAGCAAAGCGGCGAGCTCAACAATCTCCGCATCAGCGCCAGTTGCTCGCGCCATTAATTTAGCATATTTGACTGCTGGCAAAAAATGATAAGTCCAGGCGCTTGAGCCGGCGTAATTAGTAGGCTTTTTACAAGCCGCTTCAACGATTTTGGCTACCCTGGTGGTAATCATAATCATTTTAATAATTCTAACGCTTTATTTAATTGCGGATCTTTATCCGCATTATAATCTTCGTCGGTTAATGTAACTTTAATATCAGGCGCAATGCCGGTTTCATTTATCTGGCGATTTTTTGGCGTATACCAATAAGCAGTCGTCACTTTAATTGCCGAACCGCCGGGCAAATTGATCAGCTCTTGAACCGAACCCTTGCCAAAGGTCGTCTCGCCAACCAATGTCGCCCTACGAGCATCTTGCAGGGCACCGGCCAAAATTTCTGCCGCCGAGGCCGTCCCACCATTAACCAAGACAATCGTCTTTAAGTTAGCCAATTCGCCACGGCCCTGTGACTTATAGGTTTGAACCAGGCCTTGAGCGTCTTTAGAGGTAACAATGGTTTGACTGGGCAACCAATAACCGCCGATTTCAACTGCGCTTTCAAGATAACCGCCCGGATTATTACGCAAATCTAAAATAAGATTTTTAGGATTTTTAGCTAAAATCCCCTTAACTGCGTTGGCCGTATCTTTAACCGTATCACTGTTAAAATGAGAAATTTTTAAATAAGCGGTTGAAGTGTTCCTCATCTCCCATTCCACGGTCTTTACTTCTATTTTAGCGCGAACAATTTCTATGTCTTTAGCTTGAGGCCAACCTAATCGACCAATAGTTAAAATTACTTTGGTGCCGCTTTTGCCGCGAATCAAGCTCGAAGCATAGTCAATCGACATATCTGAAGTATCAAGATGATTAATGCCAATGATTTTATCTCCGGCTTTCAGACCAGCCTTGGCGGCTGGTGTGTTGGGTAAAGGAGCAATAACGGTCATTTGATTTTTCTTAATGCCAATTTCAATGCCAATGCCTTCGAACGACCCGGCTATTTCATTTTCGAATTTTGTCGCCGTGGCCGGATCAAGATAAACCGAATAAGGATCTTTGAGCGCGCTAACAACGCCCCTTAAACTGCCATAAAATAAATCCTGATCAGAAACCGGCTGCTTAACATAATTATTTTTTGCAATTTGCCAAACTTGCTGGAATAGGCCCGCATCTAAGCCCTTGCTCGTTAAAAATGGCAAAAGCAAAGTTGAACCAGCTGGGCTTTGTGACGAGGTATTATGTAAAATAGTCAAATAAGCGGTATAATAGCCGGCCGTTAAACCGAATACAAAAATTAGAATCAAGGTCAAAATTAATGTTCTTCTTTTCATAAATAACTAAAAAATATTTTTAAAAAAATCCCTTTTTAAAACCTAAATGCTGATAAGCCTTGTCAGTGGCCACGCGGCCGCGAGCAGTGCGATGCAAAAATCCGCTTTGAATTAAATATGGTTCATAAATTTCTTCCATGGCCTCTAGTTCTTCGCCGCAAGCAATAGCCAGCGATTTTACTCCCACCGGTCCACCTTTAAATTTTTCTATCATCACAGTTAAAATTTTTCTATCCATTGGATTAAGCCCAGCCGAATCAATCTCCAGCATCTCCAGCGCCCCATCTACTACGTTTTGATCGATAGTTTGGTGCTGGTGGACCTGGGCAAAATCACGCACCCGCTTAAGCAACCGATTGGCGATACGCGGTGTGTAGCGAGCGCGCTTGGCAATTTCTTGCGCTGCCTCATCGTCTAATTTAATACCTAAAATCTTAGCTGAACGTTTGATGATTTTTTTTATATCTTCGACTTGATAAAAATCAAGCTGATAAACTGCACCAAAACGATCTCGCAAAGGAGAAGAAAGCATCGAGGGCCGGGTGGTAGCGCCGATTAAAGTAAAACGCGGCAGGTCTAGGCGCAAAGTTTTAGCCGCCGGGCCTTTACCTAAGACCAAGTCAATGCCAAAGTCTTCCATGGCCGGATAAAGCACTTCTTCGATTACTCTATTTAAGCGATGAATCTCGTCAATAAATAAAATGTCTCCGTTGTTAAGGTTAGTCAAAATAGAAGCCAAATCTCCGGCACGCTCCAAGGCTGGACCAGAAGTAATTCTGATATTCACGTTCGTTTCTTTGGCGATAATATAGGCCATGGTCGTTTTGCCTAGACCTGGGCCACCATTTAATAAAACATGCTCAAGCGCTTGTTCGCGTTCTTTGGCTGCTTGAATAAAAATCCGCAGATTTTCTTTTATTTTTTCCTGGCCAACAAATTCACCTAGCCGTTGCGGTCTAAGATTTTGGTCCAAATTATTATCTTCGGGGGTATTAGTTGCAGAAACAATTTTTTCTTCGTCGTATTTAGCCATGAAGACACTTTAACAGAAAATCATAAAACAAGCAACCTAAAAAAATAAAAGCAGAATTGACAAAATTAAAAAACCTGCTATAATTATAATGTAAGTGTAAATCCAAAGGAGGTCCCCTAGTGCCAATGTCAGACGACGAGATAAAAGCCATGATCGATTTCTGGGGAGATACGGCTGAAGCCTTTCTCGAGAAGAAAGGCGTCCCTGAGGACGACCATGATAAGTCGTTCAAGCATGCTTTGGCTGCCGTAGCAGCCCTGGCGTGCCAGCTCGGTCCCCGACAAAGAAAGATCGGAACGCCGGAAGAAGGAGCCGTTATCTTGGCGATTCTCGATCAGCTGTGGGAAGCTTGCGCCAAACACCTCAAGAGCCCGGCCATCATCGCCGGGGCCGTGAAGGTCGTCGTAAGCAACCTGTCAGCGGTCGAGATAGCGCTTCTCTACCAGGCGAGTTCCGCCAAGTCCCAGTAGCGGATCTTCGATCGTGTACTGAAGTCACTCCGGGCGGCTCATTCGAGCCGCCCGGTTCTCTATTTAAAAATTTTTCTAAAAACAAAATCGCCAAATTTTCTTTCGGGCGATTTTGTTATCTAGCTAAATTATCAACCAAATTATTTTTCTTTCTTGTCTTTCTTTCCCAGCCCAGTGCCCGCTGGAATTAATCGACCAATAATTACGTTTTCTTTCAATCCCATTAAATTGTCCGGTCGACCGGTAATCGCGGCGTTAATTAAAACGCGAGAAGTTTCCTGGAAAGAAGCTGACGATAAGAAACTATTAGTCGAAAGTGAAACTTTAGTAATGCCCAATAGTAATTCTTTAGCCTTGGCCAATTTCTGGCCAGCCTTGGTGGCGCGGCGATTTGATTCTTCCAAGTATGATTTAGATACAACTTCGCCGGGCAATAAATCAGTATCGCCACTTTCGGAGACTAAAACGCGGGAAAACATTTGGCGAATCAAAATCTCCACGTGCTTATCATTTAAGTCCTGGCCTTGTGAAGAATAAATATACTGAATCTCTTTTAAAATATATTTTTCAACCAATTCGCGACCACAAAGCTCATAAAGCTCGTTGAGATTTAAGCTGCCGTCAGTTAATTGATCGCCCGCCTTAACTTCTTGGCCGTCTTTAACTAGCAAAGCATAACTAATACCAATGTCATATTCTTCGACGTCAATGGCCGGGTAACTAACGCGCAACACTTCGCCATCGATCTTAACTTCACCTTTATGTTTGGCGGTGATTTTTTGTTTCTTAATATCCTGACTTTTATCGGCTTTGATTTCGGCCAAAACATCGCCGCTATTCACTTTATCGCCATTTTTAACTTTTATTTGCCAGGGTTTTTCTTCTTCTAAAATATAACTGTCGTCCTTGGTGCCCTGATATTTAATTCTAATCTTTTTGCCCGTCTTGTCTTCAATAACCTGGAGACGGCCCGGGTTTCTGGCCAAAATAGCGGCTTGACGAGGTGGACGAGCTTCGAGCAATTCTTCTACCCGCGGCAAACCTTGTGTAATATCTTTTCCGGCCACACCGCCAGTATGGAAGGTTCGAAGGGTTAATTGCGTTCCAGGCTCACCAATACTTTGGGCAGCCACAATGCCGACCGGCGTACCAATCTTAACTAATTCATTAAAACCCAAGTCATAGCCATAACACATCGCGCAAGCTCCTTCATGGGCCTTACAGGTTAGAACAGACCTAACCTTAGCTTCGGCCAAATCTAATTTTTTGATTTCTTTTACTTTAGCCGAATCAATTAATTCGCCGGCCTTAAAGGCAACTTTTTTCGTATTAGGATCTGTAATATTACTAGCTAAAACTCGGCCCAATAAACGTTCAGCTAGGCTCTCTCCCATTTCTTCCGACTCTTTTTTGGTTAAAGTAATGCCCTGTTTGTCTCCGCAGTCTTCTTCACGAATAACCACGTCTTGCGAGACATCAACCATACGCCTGGTCAAATAACCAGCGCTGGCGGTTCTTAGGGCCGTATCAGACGTACCCTTACGGGCACCGTGAGTAGAAATAAAATATTCTAATTCATTGAAACCTTCTTTATAAGAACTCTTAATCGGCAACTCGATTAAGCGGCCTGTCGGAGACGAAACAATGCCCTTCATACCAAGCATTTGAGTTAATTGCGTCCAAGAACCCCGAGCGCCCGACTCAATCATACTTAAAACCGAACCATATGGATCAAGAGTTTTGCGGCAAAGATTGGTAATTTTATCTTTGACTTGCATCCAAGTTTCAATATTTTTCATATAACGTTCATCTTCGGCCAGTAGCCCCATTTCATATTGATGTTGAATCTCGTCAATTCTTTTCTCGGCGGCTTCGAGGATCTCTTTTTTGCCTGGAATATCCGGCAAGTCGTCCATACCCCAGGACAAGCCTGACTCGGTCAAATATTTCAAAGTTAATTCTTTAATATCATCTAATAAGTCTACTGTTCTTTCTTGGCCGTATTTTTCCATACACTTCATAATCAGTTCTTTTAAAACTTTTTTATCAACCACTTTGTCTAAGTTATAAACATCGGTCGGAAAAATGGAATTGAAAATCAAACGGCCAATGCTGATTTCTTTAATCTCTTTGCCAAAACGAATTTTTACTTTTTCTTGTAGATTAATTTTTTTCAAATCATAAGCAATCTGCGCTTGACCAACGTCGGAAAAAACTTTAATTTTATCAGCTGGCTGAATGTCGCGAATAGTCGTTAAATACCAAGCACCCCAAACCATGTCCTTAGATGGCACAACGATCGGTTCACCGGTGGCCGGTTTTAATAAGTTCTTAGATGATAAAATTATGTCCGCCGCTTCTTTGACGCCTTGCTCGGTAATTGGCACATGCACGGCCATTTGGTCGCCGTCAAAGTCGGCGTTAAAGGCCGCGCAAACTAAAGGATGAATTTGGATGGCCTTGCCTTCAATTAAAACTGGCTTAAAGGCCTGAACTGAAAGGCGATGTAAAGTTGGCGCACGATTTAAAAATACGTAAGCCCCTTTAATGATTTCTTCTAAAATATCCCAGACTTCTTTAGCGCCTGATTCTATATAACGATTGGCACTGCGGACATTGTGAACAATGCCTTGTTTAATAAGCTGAGAAACAACAAATGGTCTGAATAATTCCACTGCCATAATCTTTGGCAGGCCGCATTGATATAATTTTAAGTGCGGACCAACCACGATAACGCTGCGGCCAGAATAGTCAACGCGTTTACCAAGCAAGTTTTGACGGAAACGACCTTCTTTCCCCTTTAAGATATCGGCTAAAGATTTTAAAGATCTTCGTTGGCCGGTCGAAGCGATAACGGTTTTACCAGATCTCATTTCGTTATCAATTAAAGCATCAACTGCTTCTTGTAACATTCTTTTTTCGTTGCGCAAAATAACTTCCGGCGCATGTAAATCTTTTAATCTTTTTAAACGATTATTGCGGTTAATGACGCGGCGGTATAAATCATTCAAATCAGAAGAAGCAAATCGTCCACCGTCTAGCTGGACCATTGGTCTTAAGTCCGGCGGAATAACTGGGATAACATTCATAATCATCCACTCTGGTTTAATGTTCTGGGCTACCAAATTTTTAATTAATTTTAGCCGTTGGATAATTTTTTTCTTTTTAGCCAAAAGCAACGTTCTCTTTTTTCGTTTTTCAAGATCAACTACCATGGTTTTTAAGTCGAGCTTTCGCAACATTTTAAGCAAGGATTCGGCGCCAATGCCGGCTTCAAATAAATGACCATATTTCAGCGAAAGGTCGCGATATTTTATTTCTGAAATAATGTTACCGACCTCGATTTCTTCGATTTCTTTTTTAACTGTTTGATATTGTTTAGTGAATTCTTCTGATTGTTTATTAAAATCATTCACCTTGTCGCCAAGTTCTTTTTTTAATAATTTCTTTTTGGTTTTGAATTCGTCTTCCAGCTGAGACTTAATTTCCTTTTTTAATTCTTCTTTCACGTCCGTAATGATAAAGTTCGCGAAGTAAACAACTTTTTCTAGGGCCTGGCCGGAAAGGTCGAGCAATAAACCAATGCGCGAAGGAATGCTGCGTAAAAACCAAATGTGAGTAACTGGCGCAGCCAAAGTAATGTGCCCCATTCTCTCGCGGCGAACCAAAGATCTGGTTACTTCTACGCCACAGCGGTCGCAAACAATACCTCTAAATCTGACTTTTTTGTATTTGCCGCAAGAACACTCCCAATCTTTAACCGGGCCGAAAATCTTTTCGCAAAACAAACCTTCTCTCTCAGGTTTTTGCGTACGATAATTAATGGTCTCAGGCAAAAGAACTTCGCCATAAGACCAAGCTAAAATATCCTGCGGAGAGGCTAATCTCAGTCTAATAGCGTCGAAATTAATCATGGGCCGAGCCATTTCGGTCGGGAGAATTAATGTTTTTGTTGAACCTGGTAATGACATATAATTATAATTTCTAATTTTTAATTTTCAATTATTAATTATTTTTTATTTTCCGATTCGTTTAGGCCGATTTTTTTACCGTCTTTCATTAATTCAACGTTTAATCCCAGACCTTTTAATTCGCGGACTAAAACGCTAAATGATTCTGGCAGGTTAATTTCTTTAATTGGCTCGCCCCGAATAATCGATTCGTAGGCCCGAGTACGTCCCGGCACATCATCTGATTTAATCGTTAACATTTCTTGTAAAGTATAAGCCGCGCCATAGCCTTCGAGCGCCCAGACTTCCATTTCACCAAAACGTTGGCCGCCAAATTGCGCCTTACCGCCCAACGGCTGCTGGGTAATAAGTGAATATGGACCAATCGAACGTTGATGAATTTTATCTTCAACAAGGTGATTTAGTTTCATCATATAAATATAACCAACAGTAGTTTTTTCTTTAAACGGCTCCCCGTTTCGGCCATCGTAAAGTGTAATTTTCCCTGATTGTGGAAAATTAATTTTCTTAAGTTCCTGTTTAATCATTTCTTCGGTCACACCGGCTAGGGCAGGTGAAGCGGCTTTATAGCCCAACTTTTTGGCGGCAATGCCGAGGTGGGTTTCTAAAATTTGACCAAGATTCATTCTGGAGACCACGCCAAGCGGATTTAAAATAATATCAACCGGCGTACCATCGGCTAAATAAGGCATATCTTCTTCGGCAACTACGCGAGAAACCACGCCCTTATTGCCGTGACGCCCGGCCATTTTATCGCCAACCTGAATTTTTCTTAGATCAGCCACCAAAATTTGGATTGATTTGGTCACGCCTGAGGATAGTTTATCGCCTTGCTCTCGCGAGAAAATTTTCACACCGATAACTTTGCCATGCTCGCCGTGTTCAAGATATAAAGATGAGTCGCGTACATCTTTGGCTTTTTCTCCAAAAATAGCGCGCAATAATTTCTCTTCAGCTGATAGTTCGGTTTCGCCCTTGGGCGTAATCTTGCCGACTAAAATATCGCCAGACTTTACTTCCGCGCCTACGTAAACGATTCCTTCTTCGTCAAGATTTTTTAATTTTTCTTCGCCGACGTTTGGTATGTCGCGAGCAATCATCTCTGGACCAAGCTTTGTTTCGCGAACCTCAACAACGTGTTCGTCAATGTGAATTGAACTTAAAATATGATCTTTGACTAAGCGCGAAGAAATTAAAATCGCGTCTTCATAGTTTCCACCCTCCCAAGACATAAACGCGACTAAAATATTGGTTCCCAATGCTAATTCTCCTTGGTCGGTAGAAGCGCCATCGGCTAAGACATCACCGCGCTTAACGTTTTGTCCTTTATGGACAACTGGCGCTTGTGAAAAACAAGTATCGGCGTTGGAACGAATAAATTTTTCTAACTCATAAACGTCTTCGCCGCCGGCGTTTCTTTTAACTACAACATGGGCGCCATCAACTTCGCTGACCTCGCCCGCTTCTTTGACTAAAATAACGTGACCAGTGTCGCGAGCAACCTTACCCTCAATGCCAGTACCAACCAAAGGTGACTCCGGTTTAATCAAAGGCACGGCCTGTCTTTGCATATTAGAACCCATAAGCGCGCGAGTAGCGTCGTCATGCTCAAGAAAAGGAATTAAAGAGGTGGCCACACTGACAATCTGATTAGGAGCCACGTCAATGTAATCTACTTCTTTGGCAGAACAAAAGCCGGGACGACCGTAAATTCGTCCCTCTACTCTGGTGTCAATAATTCTGCCTTTGTCGTCTGATTGGGTTGAAAAAGAAGCAATAATATGTCTTTCTTCTTCTAGAGCGTTTAAATAAACTACTTCTTCAGTTAGTTGCCCGTTTTTTACTTTGCGATAGGGTGTTTCGATAAAGCCATATTCATTGAGCCGCGCGTAACAAGACAAGTGTCCGACTAAACCGACGTTCGGGCCTTCTGGAGTAGCAATCGGACAAATGCGGCCATAGTAAGTGCGGTGCACGTCGCGAATTTCGAAACCGGCTCTTTCTTTGGCTAAACCGCCCGGACCAGTAACGGTCAAACGACGTTTATGTTCCAGCTCGGCCAAAGGATTAATCTGGTCCATAAATTGTGATAGTTGGCTGGACATAAAAAACTCTCGAATGACACCGACTATCGGGCGCGAATTAATTAATTGATTGGGTGCCAAATCGCGAACATCAATTGTACTCATTCTGTCGCGAATAATTCTTTGCAGTCTCATCATGCCTACGCGCATGCGACTTTGGGTTAATTCACCCGCGGCGCGAATGCGGCGGTTAGACAAATGATCAATATCGTCCGGCTCTTCTTGAGCAATATTTAAACGAATAATTTCTGACATAATAGCCACTAAGTCTTCTGGCTGTAAAACTCTAGCCTCGACTTCTTTGACTTGTTTAGAAAAAGGCCACTTACCCTGTTCGGCTAATAATTTATAACGCTGATTAATTTTATAACGACCAACTGCTGATAAATCATATCTGTTAGAATTAAAAAACATCGCCTGGATTAATGATTTAGCATTATCTGGTGTAGCTAATTCTCCTGGGCGGATTTTGCGATAAATTTCAATCAAGCCTTCATCTTCGGAAGCAGAAGGATCTTTCTCTATGGTTGAATTCATGTATTTAACATCTGGATCAATGTCTAATTTTTTGAATAAATCTAGAATTTCCTGGTCGCTACCAAAGCCAAAGGCGCGTAAAAGCGAAGTGGCAACCGCCTTGCGCTGTCTATCAATACGCACCCAAATAACGTGATTGGCGTCGGTTTCAAATTCAAGCCAAGCGCCTCGTTCGGGGATAATCTTGGCGCCATAAAAAAACCGCCCGCGAATGTTTTCTCTTGTGAAATACACGCCGGGCGATCTAATGAGCTGATTTACGATAACTCGCTCAATGCCATTGATAATAAAGGTGCCTCGATCAGTCATCAAAGGAATATCTCCAAAATAGACCTCTTGGTCTACTTTTTTGCCGCTTTTCTTATTGATTAGGCGGGCCTTTACTTTTAGGGCCGCTTCATAAGTAAGATTACGGGCCTTGGAAACTCGTTCGTCGAATTTGGGTTCATCTAAATAACAATCAAGAAGGTGGAGTTCTAAGTTTCGGCCAACGAAATCAGTAATAGGCGAGAACTCGCGCAATAATTCTTTTAGTCCCCTTTTTAAAAACCACTGATAGGAGTTTTTCTGGACTTCGACTAAGTCCGGAAGTTGGGTTGTTTTGAAAGGCGCAAGAAAAGTTCTCATAAAATATATTTAAAATGAATTATGAATAATTTTTATAAGCAGCAAAAATTCCTCTCGCCACAAAATGAGCTGAGAGGTTTGAAGTAGTTTTAATTGTTTACCTAGAAAAATACATTTAGGGCGAAACGTTCGCTAAACGATTAATATTTTCTAGAAAACCTAGAAAATAGACTACTAGGTCAGTGCTATATATTTTAGTGATTTTTACTTATTTGTCAAGCTAGAATGTCGAGTTTTCCACAGATTTTCCGACCCTTAGGCCATAAACCCTTGAAAAATTTATTATTTTTGATAGACTAAGATTCTATAATAATCAACCGAAAAGATTAAGAAATTTAATTAGCCCTTAATCTTTGGCCGGTTATTAAAATTATTATATAAAGAGGACAATATTTAATATGCCTACAAAATTAAAAAGCAAAACCGACCACGATATATCTGAAGCTTCGGATATTAATTTCCCGAAAATAAACGATTTATTGGAAGGAACGGTGGTCGAAATTAAAAGAAATGAAGTCTACCTTGATTTAAGCGGTTCAGCAACCGGTTTGGTTCGCGGCCCGGAACTAGAAGATGAGTTAGGTGAATATTCTAATTTAAAAGTTGGCGACCAGGTAATGGCCACTGTTATTGATACTGATAACGAAAAAGGCTTGGTAGAGCTATCTTTCCGTCATGCCGGCCACATCAAGGCCTGGAAAAAACTCCAGGAAATCATGAGTGAAAAGAATTTAATCGAGGTAAAAGTAACGGGCGCTAATGCCGGTGGATTAATCATTCAATACGGCAAATTAAACGGATTTCTGCCCACCTCGCAGCTAGGATTTGATCATTTTCCTCGTGTAGAAAATGGCGACCGCAATAAAATCTTAGAAATTCTTAAAAAGTACGTTAATCAAACCTTTAAGGTTAAAATCATTGGTCTGTCTGAAGAAGAAAACAAGCTTATTGTAAGCGAAAAAGAAGTGGCCAAAACAGCCAGGGGCGGCAAAGAATTTAAAATCGGAGACCAAGTTGAAGGAGAAGTCCAGGGATTGGTAGATTTTGGCGCTTTTATTAAATTTGACGGCCAAGAAGGCCTGTGCCACATATCAGAAATTGCTTGGCGACGACTTGATCATCCGTCAGACATCTTAAAAATTCACGATAAGGTCAAAGCTGAAATTATCGGTATGGAAGACGGTCGATTTTCGCTCTCCATTAAAAAACTATTACCCGATCCTTGGTCGAAAATAAACGAAAAGTATAAAATTGGACAAGGAGTTGATTGTAAGATCTTAAAAATTAATCCCTTCGGTTTCTTTGTTGAACTTGACCCGGAAATCCACGGCTTGGTCCATGTCTCCGAGTTTCCTGACGATCAAAAAGATCCGTCAAAACTAGCCAAGGTTGGTGATATAATGAAGTTTCGAATAATTTCTATTGAACCCGAAGATCACCGCCTAGGATTAAGCCTGAAAGACCTTAAAGAATAAAACGGTTTAATCTCTTTAAAGATATTGACTTTGCTCGTGGAGAAAATTTGTTAAAACTTTCATTAAATTTTGCTTATGAAAATATTATTGAAAAATTTTCTTATCTTTTTGATAATTTTTTTAATATTAGCTGGCGTTTTGAGTTTATTGGGATCGTCTGGCGCTAAAACCGAACAAATTTCTGTTAGCCAGTTGGTGACCGAGGTTTCTACCGGCCAAGTAAAAACCATTGCTTTAACCGGCAACCGCCTAGACGTTGTTTTGAATAATGGCCAACGTCAATTAGCCTACAAAGGAGATGGCGACTTTATCGCGCTCTTAAAAAATTACGGAGTCGATCAAAATAAATTAAATTCTTTTGAGTTCCAGGTAAAAAACAGTTCTGGTCAGAGCATTTGGGCCACTACGATTTTGCCGATCGGTATACCGCTTATTTTTATAATCGGTTTTTTTGTTTTTCTACAACGGCAAATGCGCGGCGCCGGCAACCAAGCTTTTAAGTTTGGCGAAAGCCAGGCCAGAGAAATAGGTCCGCTGGATAAAAAAACTAAAATCACCTTTAAGGATGTAGCCGGAGTAAGCGAGGCTAAGTCAGAATTAGGCGAAATTATTGAATTCTTAAAAAATCCCCGAAAATTCATTAATTTAGGAGCAAAAATTCCTAAGGGCGTACTTTTGGTCGGCGGTCCGGGCACGGGCAAAACCCTATTAGCTCGAGCTGTGGCTGGAGAAGCTAATGTGCCATTTTTCCATATATCCGGATCTGAATTTGTGGAAATGTTTGTCGGTGTCGGCGCTAGCCGAGTGCGCGATTTATTCCGCCGAGCTAAAAAAAATCTGCCTTGTATTATTTTTATCGACGAAATCGACGCTGTTGGCCGCCAACGCGGCGCCGGATTGGGCGGCTCACATGATGAACGAGAACAAACTTTAAACCAAATTTTAGTAGAGCTCGACGGTTTTGAACCCAACATTGGATTAGTGGTGATGGCCGCTACTAATCGACCTGATATTTTAGATCCGGCACTACTGCGGCCCGGCCGTTTTGATCGTAAGGTTATTTTAGATATGCCGAGCATTAAAGACCGCGAAGAAATTTTAAAAATTCATAGCCAAAATAAACCCTTGGCATCGACTGTAAATCTAAAAAAAGTAGCTGAACGTACTCCTGGTTTTTCTGGCGCTGATTTATCAAATTTAATGAACGAGGCGGCCATTTTAACCGCCCGGCGCAATAAAAACAAAATCGGCCAATTAGAAATTTTAGAAAGCATTGAAAAGGTTTTGCTCGGCCCAGAACGTCGTAGTCGCGTTTTTAGTGAAAAAGAGCGCGAGATTAGCGCTTATCATGAAGCAGGACACGCTTTAGTGGCTCATGAACTGCCTGGTTGCGATAAAGTCCAAAAAGTTTCCATCATTTCTCGCGGCCAAGCCGGCGGTTATACTTTAATTACGCCCGAAGAAGACAAATATTTAAAAAATAAAAATGAATTTTTAGACAACGTAGCCGGACTTTTAGGTGGATTTGTAGCCGAAGAAGAAACTTTTAAACAAACCACTACTGGTTCGAGCAGTGACCTCAAAAAAGCCACCGACCTAATTAAAAGAATGGTTACCCAATTTGGCATGAGTGATCTTTTGGGCCCTCGAACTTTTGGCGAAAAAGAAGAACTAATTTTTCTGGGTCGCGAAATCAGCGAACAACGTGATTATTCAGAAAAAACAGCTCAATTAATTGACGAGGAAGTGTCTAAATTAATAACTTTATGCTATAATAAAGCCAAGGAAATCGTTAAAAACAAAAAGGCTTATTTAGAAAAAATAGCTAAATTGCTTTTAGAAAAAGAAACTTTGGAAAAAAATGAGTTTGAAAAAATATTTACTACTCCTTAATTAGTTTATGTTAAAATCTCTTATTAAAACCTCCTGGCAAATTGTTTGGCAAAATCCTATTTTGTGGATTTTTGGCTTTTTTAGTACGATTTTAACCGGCAATGAAATTAGTTTTGTTGTCAATAATTTTCAAAATTTTTCCAATAGCTTTAATAATAACTCTGTTTTAACCCAAATCACTGGCTTTAATTTTTCATCAACCCCGCTTCGTTGGTGGGGCCTTTTGTTAATTATTATTTTCTTTTTGATTTTACTATTTCTGGTGGTCTGGTCGCAGGTTGGATTAATTTTGGGCGCTAAACAGCAGACTAGCGGCGCTAGGCCTAATTTTAAAGAAATCATGAAACGAATTGGCCACTATTTCCTGCCTTCTTTTTTGATTAATTTTGCCGCTTTAATTATTGTTTACGTGGTTTTTGCTGTTATTAGAGTTTCTTTGGTTAGCCTCGTTTATTCTAATCATTTAATTTGGCCTGTTCTTTATTTTTTTATTAATTTAATTTTATTTATACCTATTTCTTTAATTGTTTATTTTCTTGCTCGCTTTGCTGTGATTAATTTAGTTCTAACCGACGATCCTTTTATGGCCAGCCTTAAAAAGTCTTGGAAATTTTTATTTAAAAGCTGGTTAACAGTTCTTATTTTGGTTGTTGTTTGGGGTTTAATTGGTTTTGTTTTTGGCTTAATCTTGTTTGTTTTATCATCAACCACAGCTGCTCCGTTTGTTATTTTGGTCGCCCTAACTTCTTTGTTAAAATTTAATATGAGTTTTCCACTGGTTTTAGGCATTATATTATTTTTAATTGGGATTATTTTTGTTTTTTTGGAAGCTTTGTTTTTCTCTTGGCAAAACACGTCTTGGATCCTGTTTTATTTGGGGAAAAAGAGTGAGCAAAAAACTTCCTAAAATCCTTGATTTTGCTATAATATACCTATCTTTTCCATATTTCCACCTACTTATTATTATTACTAATTTATAATATATAAATAGATTATAATACAACAGTGAAAATTTTCTAAGAAGTTTTATGAAATTAACAGTTCTGCAAGAAAACTTAAATAAAATTTTATCTCAACTTAGTCGTTTAACAAGCACAAAGGCGACTTTGCCAATTTTAAATAACGTTTTAATTGAAGCCGAAAAAGGAGTTTTGAAATTAAGCACGACCAATTTAGAAATAGCGATTAGTACTCAAATTAGGGCTAAAGTAGAAAGGGAGGCGAAAATAACCATTCCTTGCCAAATTTTTGCCAACTTTGTTAATTTATTAGATAAGGGTCCGATAGATATCGAGCTTTTAGAAAGCAATGAAGTTAGCTTGAAGTCAAAAAATAGCGTAACTAAAATAAAGGGCACGGTGGCCGAAGAATTTCCAATTATTCCTCAAGTAGATCATAAAAATTTTTTCAAAGTTAACGCCCTAGATTTAAAGCAAGCTCTAGATAAGGTTGCTTTTACCGTTTCGCCAAACGAAACGCGCGCTGAAATTAGTGGTGTTTTATTTTCCTTTAACCCAGAAAACGACATTTTAACCCTAGTCGGCACCGATAGTTATCGTTTAGCAGAGAAAAGTTTTAAGGTTATCGAATCTAATATTAAAGAATCGCACAGCCTAATTGTTCCGGCGCGAACAATTCAAGAATTAAGTCGGATCGTCGAAGAAAAAGGAGTAATTGAAATTTATTTTGCCGAAAATCAAGTTTTATTCATCTATGAAGCTACAGAAATAATTTCGCGTATTATAAATGGCGAATATCCCGACTATCGGCAAATTATTCCTCAAACTTTTGCCACTCGCGCCCTAATGGAGAAAGAAGCTCTTTTAAGGGCGGTTAAGGCTGTTAGTCTATTCACTAAAATTGGTTTAAATGACATTAATTTAAAATTCCAGGCTAGCGGCGACAAAACCATTGTTTCTTCTTTAAATAGTCAGGTGGGCGAAAGCCAGATTGACTTAAAGGCAGAAATAAAAGGCGAAGACAATGAGATTATTTTTAATTATCGATATTTATTGGATGGACTTTTAAATATTGGCGGCGATGAAGTGAGTTTAAATATTGTTAATGACAATTCGGCGGCAGTTATAACCTCACCAACCGAAAAGGACTATTTGTATTTGGTTATGCCTATTAAAAAATAATCATTATTAATTTTTTTATTTTGCCGGTGGCTAAAACCATTTTAGGCAAAACAAAGGTCGTCCCATTTTTATTTAATCCTTAAAAAGGATTAAGAGGTAATACTATGAATAAAGCTGAATTAATCGAACAGTTAGCCGGCAAGGTGGGCGCCGACTCCAAGGCCGAAGTCGGTCGTTGGATTGACGCTTTCGTTGATATGGTCATCGGCACCTTAAAGAAAGGCGACGAAGTCGCTATCGCTGGTTTTGGTACTTTTATAGCCAAGACTCGCGCTGCTCGAACTGGTCGAAATCCAAAGACTGGAGAAAGCATTCAGATTAAAGCCACTAAGGTTCCAAAATTCAAGGCTGGAAAGGGCTTTAAAGATGCTTTAAAATAAAAATTAAAGCCAAATCTTCAGTACTGAAAATAAAATCCCTTATTTATTAAAAATAAGGGATTTTATTGTTGGGCGAATAATTTTTTGTTTAAAAATATTTATAGTAAATTGGGAATATGCAAAAAGTAACCCTTCAGGCGCAGACTGTTCGGGGGGGGGTATTTTAGCTCTATTTAGTCCCCAGGTCTGTCGGCAGGCCTGGGGACGTTGAAGCTAAAATAAAACGGGAGTCGGCGACGAGCGCCTTCTCCCGCGTAGTTCCTCCATGGACTTCTTGTTTGTTATCCTCCCTGTCGATCCTTGCGCAACGCCAGGGCCAGCTTCGCGATACACTCAACGGCCTCTTCGCTTAGCGTGCCCGGATTACCGACCTGTTCCAGTTCTTCGCGTAGATCGGCGATGACGAGCTGGCGCACGGCCGGGCCTTCTGTTTCGGCTACGTGCACTTCTGCAGCGCGCGCTGTCTCTCTTCGTGCCTGGACCGACGATGCTCCTCTCTTGCCTCCGCGATTCTTAGTCGAAACGCCGGCAAGATGACCCCGCCCTCCACCATTACTGCGCCATTCTTTCTCTGGTAGGAGGCTTTGGTCAACATCCACCAGTAACGAATCTGTAACGACGCCGAGTGCTGAGGCCATGCGCTGAATGGTCTCTATTGACGGCAGGGTGCCCGACTTCTTGAAGCTGACCCAGGCTGACTGAGGCCGGGCGGCATCGGGAGATATCGCCCTACCTATTACCAGGAGAGTGATCCCTTTTTCTGTCTTGGCCTCTTCGACGTTTCGGAGAAGCGCCTTCTTTGATTTCGCCTCTCCTTCTTGCGGTTTACGGGGCATAGAGCCCTTCCTTTCGATTGATACCCTTCTTGCCTTGGTGGTCTTTGCTCTTGTGTTCGGCCTTGTGTTGGCCGCCTTCACTGTTACTGTTTGTGGGTCAGGCGGATCAGCGGCGGTAGCCGTTGGCTTTGGGTTGGTTGCATCATCTTCTTGGGCTGGCGTAGTCTTTTTGGGGTCGTGCCCATTGTGCATTATAGCGCTCGGACTAATGCCCAAGCGCTGGCAACAGGCGAGAATCTGGTTGCTGGTTAATAGGTTCCAGGCAGTATCTCTGAGCCAGCTGTGCCAGACTTCAATCGGCCTGTCAGTCCTGGGGCTAACGATAAGTCCCATGGCCGCTTCGCCATACATTCGCCGTTCAGCGGCGTCCAAAGCGATGGCTTCTCTCTCTACTCGCGCTGCTTCAAGCCTTCTGGCCACTAGCAGTTTTTGCGCTGTTCCGTCGTGGTTATGATGGCCCGCCGCTTCTATTGGGGCCACACTCATAACACCTCCTTTCTAAACAGACTTAGTCTTCAATGGAATTCCGAGTTATAAATATAATTAACCATTTTTAGCCGACTTTGTCAAGTTAAAATAAAAATACCCCTAAGGGGCATTTTTGGTACTGAGTAGTTCAAGGTAAGAACTGCTATTTTCAGCTTTTATGCCAATCTTCTTTTTTTGCGGTTAATGGTTATGTCTGTTATTTCTATCTGTTTTGGTAATTTTAGTAAATATAAAACTATATTAGCCACATCGTTTGGGTCCATCCACTCCGATGGGTCTTCTATTTTTTTTCTATAGTCTTTTTCGTGCATCTGTGTATTCATACCGCCACAGTGAATATATATCATTCTACTTTTTGTGTTTACTAGCTCTAGGCCGATATTATATGAGCCACCCCTTAGTCCATATTTAGTAGACGTATATGCTAGTTGATCATTAAATCCGGCCTTAAGGTCTGCCGTTGTGCCTATATTCAATATATCTGCTTCGTTTTTTACAATATTATCAAATAGAGAAGATATGAAATAGAGTGGTGCAATCGTGTTTATTTTAAATGCCCTTTCGAATTTAAGATATGTAATTTCGTTTATCTTTTCTCTACCCACAATTGCGGCACAGTTTATTATTGCGCTAAAATCATCATATTTTTCTTTTATTATATTAACGGCATCGTTAATATTTTCTTCTTTAGATAAATCACAGGCGATATTAATAACACCAGATATATTACAAGGCGTTCTGCTTATATTAATTACCTCTACCTCTTTTTTTACACACAAATCGGCGATTGCTTTACCGAGACCATCGCTAGCTCCTAATATGATTATTTTTTTCATATTTTTATTTAAATCAATTTTTAAGATTTTGTCAAGAAGTTTTTATAAAACAATAAAATGCCCCTTAGTGGCATTCTGGTGCGCGTGGGAGGATTCGAACCCCCGACCTTCTCCTTAAGAGGGAGCAGCTCTACCAACTGAGCTACACGCGCGCATTGGTCTTTTAAAATAATTTACCCCGCCTCGATTTATCCGTTCGCTGGCGGACTGAAGACTTATATGCCCTCAAGAGGATTCGAACCTCTAATCTCAGCTTCGAAGGCTGATGTGATATCCATTTCACCATGAGGGCCTAGGTTTTAGCGGTGGTTTACTTTATTTAATAATTAATTCCGGATATAAAGTATGAGCTAAGGCCACCTCACGAGTGATAAGTCCTTGTTTTAAAAGTTGGTTAAGAGATTGTTCAATACTGATCATACCTTCTTGTCCGCCGGTTTGTAGTACTGACTTTAACTGATTAACTTTATTTTCACGAATTAAATTACTAACAGCTGTATTGTTGATTAAAATTTCTCTTGCCGCGATTCGCCCACCGTCTTGTTTGGCCAATAAGTGTTGAGCAATAACGGCTCGTAAAGCCAAGGCTAATTGCAAACGAATTTGCGTTTGTTGGTGTGGCGGGAAGACGTCAATAACACGATCAATAGTCTGGGGGGCGTTTGGTGTGTGAAGGGTGGCGAGGATTAGGTGCCCGGTTTCGGCCAGGGTAAGCGCCAGAGAAATAGTTTCCAGATCTCTCATTTCGCCAACCATAATTACATTTGGATCTTGACGAACGATGCGTTTTAAGCCGTCAGCAAAAGAGAGCATGTCTTTACCGAGTTCGCGCTGCGAAACAATACTTTTGTCTGGTGTAAAAACAAATTCAATTGGATCTTCTAGGGTGATAATATTGCAAATCCTGTTTTGATTAATGTAATTAATCATAGCGGCCATGGTTGTGGATTTACCGCAACCAGTTGGGCCAGTGACAATAATTAAGCCATTGTGCAGTTTGGTTAATTCTTTAGTAATGGGCGGCATATCAATTTCATCCATATCTGGAACGTGCGGCCAAATAATGCGCGCAGCCAGGGCTAGATTGTTTTTCTCCCAATAAAGGTTAATACGGAAACGGGCGCAGTCATCGAGCTTAAAAGATAAGTCTAACTCTTTATTATTAAAAATTTCTATTTTTTGTTTTTTGTCGATAATCGGAGCGACTAAATTAATAATGTCTTGATTGGTCAAGATTGGCCCATTTATTCGCTGCAAAACTCCATCGACACGAAAAACAGGCGGACAATTTGCCAATAAATGAACATCGGACGCTTTTTGATTTACTGCTTGTTGAAAAATTTGCTGAAGACTTAAGTTCATAGCCATTAAATTTATATTTATAAATTTAAACTAAAAATTCGGCCAGAACCGAACTTTAGACTCTTTCAACGTATTCTCCGGTTTCTGTGTTGATTCTTAGCACATCATTTTCTTTAATAAAGAGCGGGGCGTTAACTTTTAATCCGGTTTCTAGTGTTATTTGTTTCATAATATTGGTGGCTGAGTCGCCGCGCACTCCGGGCGGAGCGTCAACAACCTTAAGCTCAACCTTTTTCGGCAATTCAATATTAATCGGATTTTGGTTAAAAAGGACAATTATTACTTCTTGACCATCTTTTAGATATTTTTCTTTGCCGGCCAAAATACTTTTATTTAATCCCAACTGTTCATAGGTTGTCATGTTCATTAAGTAGACATTATGGTCGTCTTGATAGAGATAGTTGGCTTTAGCTCGCTCTACGTCGGCCTCTTTAACCTGATCGCCAGCATTAAAGGTTTTTTCCATGGTGACGCCAGAAATCAGATTTTTTAATTTAGTACGCACAAAAGCACGGCGCTGAGCAGTGCGCGCGTGTTGTGACTCTAAGACGATATATGGTTGGCCCTCTAATTCAATTATTGAACCAACCCTTTTTAATTCATTAATATCCATTGTTTAATTCTATTTTTTTATAAATGGTAAAAGCCCCATAATTCTTGCTCTTTTAATAGCCGTGGCCAATTTTCTTTGGTGTTTGGCACAGGTGCCTCTTTTACGTCGAGGTAAAATTTTGTGATAAGAAGAAAGAAAACGCCTTAAAAGATCAACGTCTTTGTAGTCGATTTGATTAACGTGATTCAAGCAAAAATAACAGTGCTTTTGTTCTTGACTATTATTCATGTTCATATTTTTTATTTAATTAATTTAAAAAGGAATTTCATCCGGACTGATTTCTTCTTCTAGAGAAGATCCTTGATTCGGGGTTGCCTCAACTGGCTCAAAACTTTCTTCTGATTCTGCTTGATTGGCGCTAGCGCCGCTAGCCTTTGGCCCGATCTGTAAGCGTTCGGCAACTATTTCTGTGCGATAATGCTTTACTCCTTGTGGGTCTTGCCAGTTGCGAGTTTGAATACGGCCTTCAATATAAGCTAGGCTGCCCTTGGTTAAAAATTTTTGAGCGATTTCAGCTAAACGGCCCCAGACAACGATATTATGGAATTCGGCTGATTTTTGTTTTTGGCCATTACGATCGGTCCAAAAACGATTGGTCGCCATACCAAAAGAAGCAACATTTTGTCCGCTGGGCGTAGTGCGAATTTCCGGCGCTTTGGTTAAACGGCCGATGATTAAAGCTTTATTAAGATCCATAGAAATAATTTTAATTATTAGATTTCTAATAATTCATCAATTTTATCATCAATACTCTTAAATTCTTGTTTTTCTTCTTTGGGTTCTTCTTTTGGTTCTTCGTCAATGCTTGTCGTTTCTGTGTCGGCAGGTTTTTTGGCGGAAGGTTTTCTTTTGTGGGTTGGCGCGGGCTTTTTATATTCTACAAAATCGGTGATTTGAAAACGCAAAACCTCAGGAGTTAATTTTAATTTTTCTTCGATTTTTTTGATAGTCTCGCCCTCGGCCTCAAAATTAACCAAGACATAAAAACCGCGCTTAATTGTTTTGATTGGATAAGCCAATTTTTTATTATCAAGGTTTTCTTCGCTAATTATTTTTGCTCCTTGTTCTTCAAGGATTTTAGCGACGTTTTTTTGGATTTCCGGCGCGTCGGTTTCGGTAAACGGCGAAGGAATGATGTATAAAATTTCGTATTTTTTCATGCCAAAATTATTAAAAAATTAAGAATACGGTTCGTAAATTTTTTCCATAATTTTGTGCACCCCGCCAAGGCGGGGTATCTTAATTATGGTTAAAATGTTAAACGACTCACTTCAGGTTTAAATTCTAATAAAATCTTAATAAAAAGTCAAGACCAATTAGGGCAATCTTGAAATTTATTAAAAGAAGAGTACAATAATTGTTATGTATTGCTTTATTCTAGGCCATAATCCAACTTTGTCAAGCATTGAAATCGCCAAAGTGTTGAGCGGAGATTTTAACTTAATTGAGTTATCGCCAGAGGTGATGATTGCTGATTGGCACAAAAAGATTAATGCAAAAGAGTTGCAAAATCAGTTGGGCGGGACGATAAAAATAGGCGAAATTATCTCAGAGATTGATCTCGGGATAAACGAAGCCGTTGTTGCTAAAATCAGCGATGAATTAATTAAAATCGGCGCTAGTTCAAAAAAGGTGTTTTTTGGTTTCAGCCTTTATTTATTGGACAAAAAGATTAATCCAGAGCTAATTAATGGGCAGCTCAAAAAATTAGCTATGCAAGTCAAGAAAGAGCTACAGACAAAAAAAATACCGGCTCGCTGGGTTAGTTCTCGGGAAAGGGTCCTATCATCGGTTATTGTGCAAAAAAATAAACTATTGACACAGGGCGCCGAATTTTGTTTTTTAGTCGGCAGCCAGAAAATATATTTAGCCAGAACTTTAAGCTGCCAAGAATTTGCCGAATACGGATTTTATGATTTTGGCCGACCCGCTCGTTCAATGAAACAGGGTATGTTGCCGCCAAAATTAGCCAAGATGATGATTAATTTAACTCAAGCTAAAAAAGATGACTTTATTTTAGATCCGTTTTGCGGCGCCGGAACCGTTTTGCAAGAAGCGATAAAAATGGGCTATCATAATTTAATCGGCAGCGATATAGACGATCAGGCCATTGAACGAACTAATAAAAATATTAAATGGTTGGTTGAGCAATTAAATCTTAAAATAGACAAAGGAACGGTTAATGTTTTTGCTTCCGACGTTCGCACCTTAGCCAAAACCTTATCTGCTAATTCAGTGGCAGCTATTGTAACTGAGCCGTACCTTGGTCCGATTGATAAGGCGCGAATAGGCCATGAGATTTCAAAAGTTATCGTGGAGTTGAGCCATTTATATCTTCTGGCCTTTAAACAATTCGATAAAATTTTGAAAAAAGATGGTTGTATTGTGATGATTTTTCCGGCCTATAAAATAGGCGGACATTTGCATTTTTTGCCGATCTTAGAAGCGCTCAAAGAACAGGGCTGGAGAATTATTAATCCGGTGCCAGAAAAATTTAAAAACAATCAAGCCATTCGCTTAAGCGACCGGCAATCAATTATTTATTCGCGTCAAGATCAGCACGTGCTAAGAGAAATTTTTGTTTTTAAAAAATAAAAGTAAAAAAAGACGATAAGGGCAATTTGCTATCTATTTTTATTATTGATCACCACGCCAAAATTTTGGCGTGGTGATTGACAAAAAGCAAAAAATATCTAAAATATACCTAAGTCTAAATGGAGGAACCAATGACTTTTCGACAGTTTGTTTGTCGGGCTTCACAGATGACCACAGCGGAGAGGGGCGTCTACTTTCTTTCGCTAAGAGCTGATCTTTTCTGGGATGTTGAGCTGAGCCCAGCCCAACGCGCTGAAACCCTGCTTTGGTTAGAGAGCCATAGATACGGGTTTGTTCGGGGTCAACCGAGGGTCTTAACTCGAGTTCCTTCCCGGGAACAATCGGAGAAGAGGTGGCGACGAGAGCGACGCCGGCTGATTATGGCCAGTAGGCCGTATTATCGGTTTTGTTGTCCGTTTTGCCGGACCAAAATCATCGTGCGGCATGAACTTTGTGCTGGCGACCGGGTCAGATGTCGGAGTTGCGGCGAAGAATCGCAATATCTACATTCTGGCATCCGGCCTGGCACGGTCTTCGGCTCACTGGTTTTTACTGATGACGGATCTTTCCGTTGTCCGGTTTGCGCCGAGTTGACGCCAAGCCAGCGCGA
The DNA here is from genome assembly GCA_028715115.1 of Patescibacteria group bacterium. NCBI lineage: Bacteria > Patescibacteria group bacterium. The sequence continues at coordinate 210,122 of JAQUSN010000001.1, forward strand.
CAAAAAACACAAAGAGGCAATCGTCTGTAGCTTCTGTAAGTCAGAGTTCACTAAACACGTGGATTCCCCTGAAGTGGCCAACGGACGAGATCCTCACGGCGTGATCTTTGTGCTTGCCGGCCCGATATTTCATCACCTTCTCGTGATGCAAACTCCGCCCGCCCTGTCGGTTCAGCAATGACCCGCTCGGCGGGCCATTGCTTTTAAAGAAAAAGACGGAATTAATGTCCGTCTTTTTCTTAATGTCATAAAGGACATTTCGACTTACAATATTTTTTGATCTTCTTTCCCAGCGGCGCGAACCTTGTCCCAAACCGCGTTTTTAATATCTTTGATAATTTTCGGATTTTGTTTTAAAAAGTCGCGCGCGTTTTCTCGACCGACGCCGAGCTTAACTTCGCCATAGAGATAAGTGTTGCCGGACTTTTTAATAATTTTACGATTGGTCGCCGTATCAAGTACGTCGCCGGCCAGAGAAATGCCTTCATTATACATAATATCAAACTCGCAGGTTTTAAATGGCGGAGCTACTTTATTTTTAACAATTTTAACCTTAACTTGATTGCCAACAGTTTCGTCGCCTTTTTTAATTTGTTGAGCGCGGCGAACTTCAATGCGACAGGAAGAATAAAATTTTAAAGCCGTACCGCCTGGAGTCGTTTCCGGATTGCCAAAGAAGACGCCGATTTTTTGGCGGATCTGGTTAATAAAAATAACAGTGGTTTTACTTTTACTGACTATGCCTGTTAGTTTTCTTAATGCCTGGCTCATGAGCCGGGCCTGTAGGCCGATAAATTGATCGCCCATTTCTCCTTCAATTTCCACTCGCGGAGTCAAAGCTGCAACCGAGTCAATTACAATAACATCGACGCCGTTTGAACGAACTAGTGTTTCGACGATCTCGAGCGCTTGTTCGCCAGTGTCGGGCTGAGAGATTAAAAGGTCATTAATTTTTACGCCTATTTTTTGCGCATAATCAGGATCAAGCGCATGTTCGGCATCGACGAAAGCGGCTACGCCGCCAATTTTTTGTACTTCAGCGACCATATGTAGGGCTAGCGTTGTTTTGCCGCTCATTTCTGGACCAAATACTTCAATAATTCTGCCACGCGGTATGCCGCCTACGCCCAAGGCTAAATCAAGAGACAAGCAGCCGGTAGAAACGGCATCAATGTCCATTCTTTTGGCTTCACCAAGCCTCATAATCGAGCCGTCGCCAAATTTTGTTTTGATTTGGTCAATAGCTGCTTGAGCTGCTTTGGCTCGGTCATCATTAATGTCTTTTATTTCATCTTTTTTTGCCATAAATTATTTTTTACTATTTAAAATTTGAATTATTCTTTAACAAAAATTTGGCGCCAAACCACAGACTCAGGACTATTTTTTTTCTTAGCCGAAATCTTAATCATATTTATGCCCGGCACAAGCATTAATTCCTCTTCAAAGGTGTTATTCTCAAGCTTGGTTATTGATTGATTGTTAATTTTTACAATCGCGTCTTTCTCGGTCACACCCTTAATAATAATATTTTTCTGGCCAATTTCAATATTATTATTGGGTTCAGTAACTTTAAGGCGGGGCGGTAAAAATGGTTGGGCGATGACCGTGGTAAAATAAACAACTAACCCCAAAGCCAAAACTGCACCGCCAATTTTTTGTAAATTAGTATTGGAAATTTTTTTGGCCCTAGGCAGGTGTAGTTCGGCTGGCTGTTTAATTGGATTAAAATTTGATTTTTTTTGCAGTGGTCCGAAAAACGGCAGTCCTTTTTGCGCGCGGGAGTTTTTTATGACGCGCTGTTTAATCTCAGAAAAATAATTTTCTCTACGAAACAGAGGCATCAACTCCTGAGCGTTAAGGCCTAAAAATTCTGCATAGTGTTCTAAAAATCCTCTGGCATAGGTCGGGCTGGGCAGCTCAAAGTAGTCAGAATTTTCTAGGGCTGAAAGATATTTTTCGGCAATTTTTGTTTTTTTGGCCACTTCATCTAGGCGCCAGCCAAGGCCAAGCCGGGCCTGTTTTAATAATGTGCCTAAGTTTTCTGTTTGCGCTTGACCAACGGCCATAAATTAAAGATTAAGATATTTTTTCATCGCCGCGCTAGCCGCCAGCCAGCAGGTTAGAATGGTGAAAATAAGCGGCCCGCCAAAAACATACAAGGCGTGATTTACTAGATATGAAAATAGGGTCGTGGACATGCCTAAGAATGTCGATAGTTGCGGTTGAAGCTTTAAGACTATTAGCAAAAATAATGAGCCGCTGATAATTAGGGCGATAAAAATACTAATTAAAATTTCCACTAAAAATGGACCTTGGATTGACCAGCCAGTGGCGCCAACCAATCGCATCATTCTTATTTCTTCCAGTCGCCCGTAGACGCTCAAACGGATGGCGTTGAAAATCATTAAAATAACAATGGCGAAAAATAAGGCGCTTAAAATAAAACCCAAAAATTTTATTTTTCGACCAAGAAAATCGATTTTATTAATCAATTGTTGATAATTACCAAAATCTTTTTCTTGAATCACGTCTTCATAGCGCGCACTGGTCACCAATTGTAAAACAGGATTAACATCAGCATCAGATTTTATTTTCACCAAAAATGTCGGCCCAAAAGGATTCTGGTTTATTTCTTCCAAAGATTTAATGACGTCAGGATTGTTTTGGTGGCGCTGTTTAAATTGCTCTAAGGCCTGTTGTGGACTAATAACTGCGACGCTTTCGACTTGCGAAAAATTTTCCAAATCCGTTTTCAGGGCGTTTAAGTTGATCTCTGTTACTTGCGGGTAAAGATAAAGGCTTAGGTCGGCTTTGGCGCGAATCGAGCTAACCGTTTCTTTGACCAAAATATTAAGTGAAATCAAAAAAGAAAAAGAAAAAAATAAAAGAATTAAAATAATAATGACCGCGCCAGACAGCCAAAAATTTCTTCTAAAATTTTGCCAACCGTATTTAAGTGACTGCATACTATGAATAGAAAATAGAACTTAGAATCTACCCGGCATAGCCAGGGGGTGAAGTTTGACCCTCTTTTATTGCGATATATTTAAAGCGCTAAAATAATAGTGAATTAAATATTTTTAGGATAAATATTTATCAAGATTGAATTCAAGCAATGTCAAATTTCTACCAACTGGCATACTATTTTTTATTTCTTAAACAAATGTTTATTTCTTTGAGTTGTTCTTCGGTCATCTCGCTCGGCGCTTCCATCATCAGGTCCTTGGCGTCAGTAGTTTTAGGAAATGGAATAACTTCACGGATATTGGGTTCGTTGGCCAAAATCATAACAAGACGGTCAATACCCGGCGCCATGCCTCCATGTGGAGGAGTCCCATATTCAAACGCCTCCAACATATGGCCGAATCGAGCCTGGATTAATTCTTTAGATAAACCTAAGAGTTCAAAAATCTTTTGCTGTAGTTCACGCTGATGAATACGGATAGATCCACTAGACAGTTCATATCCATTTAACACTAAATCATAGGATGCCGCTCGAACACGTAAGGGATCAGTATCGAGCAATGAAACATCCTCTGGATTTGGCATACAAAATGGATGATGTGTAGCCTGAAGGTCTCCGCCCTCTACTGGTTCAAACATAGGAAAATCTACGATCCAGCAAAAAGCTAATTCATCGGGGTTTGTTTTGTCCTTTCTCAAGTCGGGCTTATCGTTTCCATATTTTTCTATGGCTTCCTGATATGAAATGCGAGGAAACGGAACGGTTGTGACGATTTTTTTCGGCGCGACAGTTTTGATTAATTCAATGAACATTCGTTCATTTAAGGCTAGCACGTCTTCCTGGTTAACAAACGACATCTCTAGGTCTAGTTGTGTGAACTCTGGTTGGCGATCACCGCGCGCATCTTCATCGCGAAAACAGCGGGCCAACTGAAAATAACGCTCGATACCGCCGACCATTAGTAGTTGTTTAAATTGTTGCGGCGATTGGGGCAAGACGTAAAATTTTCCCGGATATAAACGTGATGGCACGGCAAATTCGCGTGCACCCTCTGGCGTGCCCTTGGTTAAAATCGGCGTTTCAACTTCCAAAAAACCCTCCCGATTTAAGTAGTCGCGGAAAAATTGGCAAACTTGACTGCGTAAAATTAAATTATTTTTTACTCTTTCGTGACGCAGATCTAAATAACGATATTTTAATCGCAGCTCTTCATTGGCGGCGATAATTTCATTATCAATGGTAAATGGCGGAGTTTTGGCTTCGGATAAAATGGTTAATTTTTTTGCTAAAATTTCTATTGAGCCAGTCAACATTTCTTGATTAATTTGATTCTTTGGTCGGGCATTAACTATACCTTCGATTTCAACGACAAATTCCGGACGAATTTTTTTAACTGCCTCATTTGATTGTTCATCAAGTTCTTGCGGGACGAAAACTACTTGCGCTAAACTGCTGCGATCTCTCAAATCAATAAAAACGATTTTGCCCATATTGCGGCGAGTATTAACCCAGCCCTTAAGCAAAACCTTTTCGCCGACTTTATTAACTGCGTCTTTTGTCCAAATACGATTCATAAATTATGAAACAAAATTTAAGTAGTAATAGTATAACATAAAAATACAAAAAAAGAAGAGCCCACCCCGAAGGGTGGGCTTGATTGACGAAGTGGACTAGGAGACTTCTGCTTTCTCGGTTTGCCTGAGACCGAGAACCAGCGCCCAGACACCCAGGACGGGCAGGTAGACCCTAGCTATCCAGTCGAAGACGGCTGTGGCGTTCTCTATTTTGCCAATGGTATCTGTGAGCTTGGACAGCCAGAGCATCAGGATGATCACGCATAGGCCGACGGTCAGGATCAGTCCGAGAGCCTTCTTTTCGCCCAGGTAGAAACGGACGGCGACGAAGAAGATGGCGACGATCATGGCCGGTTCGATCCAGATGAGCGAAGCGGTGAGCTCGGATGATGGGTAGAGCATGAGGCCCAGGCCCAGGTAGAACCAGAAAGCGCAGAACATGCCGATCAGGATGCTGGCCGGCGTGTCTTTGGCCTTGAACACGGTGTAGCCGAGTCCCGCCAGATGAAACAGGCCGCCGAACAGGATCAGTGACAGTCCGGTCGGGCCGTTCGGCATCATGCCGAATTTGCCCAGGATCGGTTGCCACTTGATGCCGGAGTAGAGCGCGCAGAGCAGGAAAATGCTCAACAGCACGAATCCGACTGACGAGAACCTCTTTTTGTCATCCATTTTGCCTCCTTGTGGTTAAAGGGACGACCTTCGAATTATACGGATTTCTTTTAGAACTGATTTGAATTTTAGCAGATTTTCGGGCTTTGTCAAGATTAATAAAAATATATTTTTTAAAAGATTTTTGTGGAAAATTATTGACAAATTTTCCATTTTAAATATAATAATTATATTCAAGATGCGGGTGTAGTTCAGCAGTAGAACGTCTCCTTGCCAAGGAGAAGGCCGTGGGTGCGAATCCCATCACCCGCTCCATATATTTGCCGCGGTGGCGGAACTGGTATACGCGTTGGACTTAAAATCCAATGATCGTAAGATCTTGAGGGTTCGAGTCCCTCCCGCGGCACCATTAATAAAAAAATTTTTCTTTTATCGCCAAGTGAGCGAGAGACAAAGAAAAATTTATTTTTATTTTCCAAGCGAACGCTGGCAACAAACGGCGAAGCCTTTTATTTTTTTCTCTATTTAGTATAATTCAGTTATGAATATTTCTGATTTTTTCGGTTTAATTGCCGGAATTGTTGCCGTCATAGCTTACGGACTATATTTTAGGCAAGCCGTAAAAGGGAGCTCCACTCCGAATCCTTCTACCTGGGCAATTTGGGTTTTAATCGGCATTATTAATTCGTTTACTTACTTTTCTTTAGTTGCTAACGATTGGCGGCAGGGATTGGTGGTTTTAACCGCAGCCACTTTTTCTTTAATAACTTTTATTTACTCATTATTTCGAGGAAGGTTTTCTAGGATTTCAAAAATAGAAATAATAACTTTTATTTTAGCAGTACTTATAGGGATTTTTTGGCGATTTACAGCTAACGACAGAATGGCCAATTTATTTTTGCAGGCGATTTACGTCATTTCATATATTCCCACCATCTCGGGTTTAGCCAGAGGTAGGGCTAAAGAGGGTTATGTGGCTTGGGTTGTGGCTTGCGTGGCTTATTTGCTTTCGGCTATTACCGTAGCCACTAATCCAAGGGCTGATTGGATTGCCTTGGTCTTCCCGCTGGTAAATGGTTTATTGGGTAATGGCACGATCGCCGTTTTAACGATTTACAAACAAAGAGTACAAAATAATACATTATAAAAATGCCGAAGTGGCGGAACTGGTATACGCGCATGGCTTAGGACCATGTGGGAGAAATCCCTTGGGAGTTCGAGTCTCCCCTTCGGCATTTTAAACGTGATTTGTCAATTAAAACAAAAAGACGTTTCAAAACGTCTTTTTGCATATTTTATAAAGCTCTTATTTTGTTTTTACCGCAGCTACGCTGACGATCTTGGCCTTGCGCAAAGCGCCGTTGAAACGAATCAGTTTTTTGGTATTAAATTTAACCACGCCGGCCGTAGCAGCGTATAAAGTATCGTCTACTCCGCGGCGAACGTTTTTACCTGGTCTAAATTTGGTGCCGCGTTGGCGAATTATAATCATGCCGGCCTTGATTTTCTGGCCGTCTTGAATTTTTACTCCCAGCCGTTGACCGTGTGAATCCCGACCGAGCGATGTAGAGCCGCCTGCTTTCTTGTGTGACATATATAAGTCTTAAATTAGTAGGTTAATTGAAGCAATCAATATAATAGAAAATTATTATAAACTTGTCAAGTATAATTTTTGCATTATAATATGTTTAGCTTAACTAGTCAATCCCTCTCTTGGAAATTTTAATCAGACCCGCGATTGGCTTTTATTACTTTTTAATTAGTTAAATCCCCGATAGGTTAATCTATAAAATCGGTTTATGAATGGTCTACCTGAAAAAACCAATCAAAATTTCCAGGCGAGGGAGTTAAATAATTATTATGGTTATGACCAAAAACATAAAAATTGCCATTGAAGAAGTTTTAGAAGAAATTCGTCCGATGCTTCATTCGCATGGTGGCGACATCGAATTGGTTGAATGGTTGGAGAAAGGAAAAACGGCTCAAGTCAGATTTGTTGGCGGTTGTGCTACATGTCCGATGGCACAAATGACCTTTAAAAATTTAGTTGAAGCGAGTTTAAAAGAAAAATTGCCGGAAATTAAAAAAATTGAATTAGTATGAGCCTAGAAGCAGTTGTAAAAAAACTGAGACAGCAAAAGTTTTGGCACGACAGAAACGCCACAACGCCGCTTTTAATTGCCTTAATAATTAACGTCATTAATTGGCCCTATCTTTATTTTCAAATGAGGCATTCGGGCCAATTAGTCCCTCTACGTTATAATATTTTAAATGGTGTTGGCGCGATTGGCCACTGGACGAAGCTTTTTGCTTTACCGTTTTATGCAATTTTGATTTTTATTTTTAATGGCCTTTTAATTTATAAATTTTATCAAAAAGAAGACCGTTTTATTTTACGGCTGCTTTTAATTACGCAAATAGCAACTCAATTGATATTTTTATTGGCGCTCATTTTAATAACTAATCTTTAGAATTTATGCTATTTAATCTTATTAAGGTTTTTTTTCTTAGCACCCTGGCCTTTGTCGTCACTATTCTGTGGACTCCGCTTTTAACAAAATTTTTATATAAGCATAAATTGGGCAAGCAAATCCGTGACGAAAAAACCGCTCCTATTTTTTCTAAAATGCATCAGGCCAAGACCGGTACGCCGACTATGGGGGGAATGTTGATTTGGGTAACGACCGCAGTTTTGGCTGTGGTGTTTTTTTATTTAGCCAAGTTTACTAATTTAGATTTTTTTAAGCAGCTTAATTTTCTCGATCGAGGACAGACGTTATTGCTTTTGGGCGTTTTGATTGCCTCAGCTGTCGTTGGTTTTATTGACGACCTATTTAATGTAAAAAAAATGGGCCCGCGTGGTGGCGGGTTGAAAATGAAACACCGCTTACTTATATATACGGCCATTGCTGCAGTGGGCGCTTGGTGGTTTTTCTTCAAACTTGATTGGTATACTATCTATATTCCTTTTGTGGGAAACTTTACTATCGGTTGGTGGTTTATCCCGCTCTTTATTTTTATCGTTGTCTCGACCGCTTTTTCGGTTAATGAGATTGATGGCTTAGACGGCTTAGCCGGTGGAACATTGTTGACCGCTTTTGCTGCTTATGGAGCTATTGCTTTTGTTCAGGGTAAATATGATCTGGCCACTTTTTGTGCCGTGATCATTGGATCGCTCGTTGCCTTTTTGTGGTTTAATATTTTCCCGGCCAGATTTTTTATGGGCGACACAGGCGTCATGTCATTAGGTATCACTCTGGGAGTTTTAGCTATGTTTACTAATTATTTCGCCCTTTTACCGATTATTGGTTTATTGTTTGTAGTAGAGTCAATATCTGTGATTATTCAACTTCTTTCTAAAAAAATTCGTAAGAAAAAAATATTTTTATCCGCGCCTATTCACCATCATTTAGAAGCTAAGGGTTGGCCAGAACCAAAGATTGTTATGCGTTTTTGGTTGATTTCCGGCGTGACCGCAGTTTTGGGGTTGCTAATATTTTTGATCGATAAACTTATTTAATAATTTATGAAAATTTTGGTTATTGGTTCAACCGGACAGCTTGGTTCGGAGTTGACTCTGGCCTTGCGAAAGAAATATGGCGATCAAAACGTGATAGCCGGTATTAATAAAACATTACCAGCCGAAGAACTTAAAAGAGGTCCTTATGAATTTGTCGACGTCAGCAGTCGAGAAAGTCTAAAAAATGTTATTCAAAAATACCAAATAAACGTCATTTATCATTTGGCGGCCATTTTATCAGCAGTTGGTGAAAAAAATCCGGAATTAGCCTGGCAAGTAAATATACTTGGTTTAAAAAATGTTCTTGACGTGGCCGTGGCCAATAAAATTGAGCGTGTCTTTTTCCCCAGTTCTATCGCCGCCTTTGGTCCAAACACACCCAAAGAAAAAACCCCTCAATATACAGCTATGGATCCAAATACCATGTATGGTCTAACTAAATTGGCCGGTGAATTGCTCTGTCAATATTATTTTAAAAAATACCAACTTGACGTGCGTAGCGTGCGCTATCCAGGGCTAATTAGTTATAAAACGCAGCCTGGCGGCGGTACGACCGATTATGCAGTGGCGATTTTTTATGAAGCCCTTAAAACAAAAAGCTATACTTGTTTTGTCAGACAAGATACGGTGCTGCCGATGATGTATATGCCCGATGCAGTCCGCGCCACCTTAGAATTAATGGAGGCGCCCAGCGAAAAATTAACCGTGCGTACCAGTTATAATTTATCGGCCATCAGTTTCTCAGTTAAAGATTTAATCAAAGAAATAAAAAAATATTTACCTGATTTTTGTTGTGAGTGCAGTCCTGACCACCGGCAAACCATTGCCGACTCCTGGCCCAAGAGCATTGACGATTCTTATGCGCGCCGTGATTGGGGTTGGCGCCATGAATATGATTTAGCAAAAATGAGCGAAGATATGTTAAAAAATTTGAAAAATATTTTGTAAAAATTATCTATTATATAGCTAAAAAATAACCCGCAGTTTGCGGGTTGTTTTTTTTATTGACAACTATATTTAACGTTTTATAATTTTAAATATAAACAACCCATGGAGGTGTCATATAGGCGCGAAAAGAGACTGCAGTATTTCCGTGGTAGTACCTCCGGACAAGGGACGTCTAAGTATAGACTCGAGACGTTCAAAACCATGTTGTTCTGCCATGGAGGCAGAGCTGAGACTTTTGCGGCCTCTTCGACAGGGCGCGGTATTGCGTCGTCCCGGCCACAACAATCTAATACCTGGTCGGCCTTGTCCCCACTGCGGAGCACTGATTCAACTCCTCATGGAGTAAGTCCTGGGGCGGAGCCGTTTTGGCTCCGCCCTCTGTCATTACCAAGAACACAGAATTGACTTTCTGTCTTTTTTTGTTAAAATAGTTTTAATAAAGACCTACCCGCCTATTGCCTATCCAGGAGTTAATTTTAAATAAGAATTGAAGAAAGAATATTTTTTAATTCTTAACTCGATGGGGCGGCGTTGGCAGGCGGGCCTGCTCGCCATTACTACGCTCAGTGGTAGAGCTCTTATATCGACAATTTTATTAATAGGCGTGCATAGCTCAGCGGCCTAATCCAATTCTCTAAGAACTGGACGGCCCGTTCGAGTTTTTTTAAAACTCGAATTAGGGTAGAGCACGACTCTTATATCAATAAATTTTCAATATTTAGTGTCTTGAGTGCGCGTGTAGCTCAGTGGTAGAGCACCACTCTTATAGCGGTAGATTCCTATTATTCTCTAAGTGGGCGCATAGCTCAGTGGTAGAGCACCACTCTTATAAAGTGGGGGTCGATGGTTCGAACCCATCTGCGCCCACTTAGAGAATAAAATAATGTTATCTACCGATATATAGGTCGCAACTTTATAAATTATTTTAATTGTAGCGACCAATATAAAGTGGGGGCCTCTATTAGAACCCATCTGCGCCCACTTATAAATTAATTATTGTTTTAAATTATGCTTAGAGTATTTTTAGGAATTATTTTGGTTATTATCGGAGCGCTTGCCACCTGGAAGGCCGACTGGATTTATCGTAACATGGGTCCGGTTGAATGGGCGGAAAAACACCTGGGATTTGAAGGCGGTACGCGATTATATTACAAGTTACTCGGTATCGCCATAATTTTTCTGGGATTTTTTGTGATTAGTGGTCTGTGGACTGAGCTATTGAATGGATTTTTGGGGCTTTTGGGCGTGCCAACAAAATAAGGGCCTATAGTTTAATGGTAGAACACCTCATTTGCAATGAGGAAACGGCAGTTCGATTCTGCCTAGGTCCACCAAAAATTAAAATATTAATTTGTATCTACACAATTTTTATGAAAAAAACAGATTATATTAAAGAAAGTTTAATAAGTGGATTTGGCGTTTTGATTTATGTTTCAGCTGTGGCGTGGTTAATAACCAGCACAAAGTCAATTTTTGGAGACATTCCTGAGCCCAACTTATTTATTCCTGTTTTTATGTTGCTGCTTTTTATTATATCAGCAACCGTTGTCGGGCTTTTGATTTTGGGCAAACCAATTTATTTGTATCTTAGTGGCTTGAAAAAAGAGGCGATTTTTTTACTTTTACTTACCTTAGGCTGGCTTGTTCTTTTCCTTGTAGCAGCTGCAATTGTATTATTGTTTCAATAATCTTATTTTAATTCATACCTACAAAGTTTGCCAAAATAAATTAATTTTTATGGACGTTGTAGAATTTCGTTCAAAAATCAGGCCAAACATAAAATTATTTGCTGACGGAAAAGAGTTTTTTGTCAAAGAAGTAATAAAATTTAGGTTTGATGACGGCAGTTATTATGTTAAATGTTTTTTAAGCGACGATTTTGTTTTTGCTGATGACTTAAATGAGAACACGTTTCTTTTGGTAAAAGAGATAAAAACTACAATTAAACAACCCTTTCCGCTAGAGTTCGATTTTGACGGCAAAAAATTTAAATTCCTTTTCAACGCTCATGCTGTTGCCGAAGAAATACAAGGCGAAGAAATTTTTAAAAAGGGTGACAGCGAAAAATTCTGGGATTTTAAAGCAGAAGATAATGGTTATTTAAGCTTGGGAGTAAATGATAATACGGGAGAAAGATTAGATTTTTACGGAAAGATTGTTCAAAATAATACCGTTAAGTGCGAATAAAATAAAATTTTATAATCAAGAATATAATATCCACAATTTTCATTCCCTAATATTTGTTTTGTGCTATTATTAATTCGTATGGAAAACCTAGATCCAACAAAAGTTCCTGGAGGCAATGAGTTGATTAACGCAAAAGATTTTTTGCGCAAGGTTGGCATTGAAGAGAGAATGAAGGTTGGTGATCTTGGTTGCGGCGCTCGCGGATATTTTTCTTTACAAGCCGCCAAGATGGTGGGCAGTAAGGGCATTGTTTATGCAGTTGACGTTATGAAGCGGGCCCTTGATAGTGTAATTGGCCACGCGAGAATCTTAGGAATTTATAATATTAAAACCGTTTGGTCAAACTTAGAACAATACGGCGCTACCAAGATTCCGGCCGGTTCACTTGATGTCAGTATGTTGATTAATGTTTTATTTCAAACCCAGGATGATGTAACTGTTATCAAAGAAGCCGTTCGTTTACTTAAATCGGGCGGCAAATTAGTGATTTGCGATTGGAAAAGAACAGGAGCCCCGTTTGGTCCGATACCAGAAATGCGGGTCAAGTTTGATAATTTAACCCAGGTAATCTTAAATGCCGGATTAAAGCTAGAGAAAGAATTTGAAGCCGGTCCTTATCATCTGGCCATGGTTTTTAAAAAATAATTTTTCATATTTTATATATGGATCATCTTGAGTTAGGGCAAAGCGGCGAACAAATCGCCGTTTCTTTTTTAAAAAGAAGGGGATATAAAATTTTAGAGCGCAACTTTCAGGCCTGCCTGTCCGGTAGGCAGGCCGGTCAGCTTGGTGAAATCGACATCATCGCTCAAGATTTTTCAAGCACGCCCAGACTTAAAAGAATATTTATTAAAAATGTGACCTTAGTTTTTATCGAAGTCAAAACCAAGTCAGATCATAATTTTGGTTTACCAGAAGAGGAATTAACTACTGCTAAAAAAGAAAAACTTCAGCGCGCCATTCAGCAATATTTCCGGATCAATCATTTGGATAGTCCAAATTGGCGTTTGGATTTAGTGGCTATAGATTTTTGTGACAATAAAATTAAGCCAGAAATAAGGCATTATCAAGGATTAAATTAATGAGCCTACTTTTTCCCCAATTTTAATTTGACTTTCATTTTTTTTCTGTTATAATCTTTATATTAATAAACTAGTCTATTTTAGACTAGTTATTTTTTATTGCCGAGCGAGCGCTGGTAATAGCCCTGAGCGAGTTCGCGAGTCGAAGCGTTACCTCTAATGTCTCGTCAGTTTATCACAAGGCAATTAAATTAAATTTTTTAAATATTCAAAAATTTATGGCAAATAATGAACCCACAATTTCACAAGCCATTGATTTAATTTGTCAGGAAAAAAAGATTTCCCGCGATTTGGTTTTGTCGGCTATCGAGCAGGCCTTGGCCGCCGCTTACCGCCGCGATTATGGTGAAAAAAATCAAAACATCAAAGTTGAGTTTAACCCGATTGATGGATCAATGCGAGTTTTTGACGTTAAAACCGTAGTTGAAGATTTGCCACCCGAAGAACTGGCCGAAAAAGAAAACGAAGAAAAAGAGGCAGAAGAAATAAAAAAAACAAAAAAATCCAAAACCAAAAAAATCGAAGCTGAAGAGTCGGTGCCAGTTCAATCAGAAATTACCGCCGAAGAAGACGAGGAAGAGAAAAAAAGATTTAACCCTAAAACAGACCTCCAACTATCAGATGCCAAAAAAATAAATAAAAAAATAAAAATTGGCGAAACCATTACCACTGAATTAAAAATGCCGACTGGATTTGGCCGCGTGGCCGCCCAAACCGCCAAACAGGTTATCGTGCAAAAAATACGTGAAGCCGAACGACAAACGGTTTTTGACCGCTATAAAGCGCAAGAGGGCACGGTTATTAACGGTATTATCCAGCGTTATGAAAGAAATATGGTTTTAGTAGAGCTACAAGACACTACTGCGATTTTACCCGCCTCGGAACAGATTATAGAAGAGCGATATATGCCCAATCAAAAATTTAAATTTTATTTACAGGTCGTGCGTCAAACCCCCAAGGGCCCAGAAATTATCGTTTCGCGCCGACATCCAGAAATTTTAAAAGAATTATTCGTTCAAGAAATTCCAGAGATTACCAATGGCACGGTTGAAATAAAGGCTATTGCTCGCGAAGCTGGTTCGCGCGCCAAGGTAGCAGTTTTCACTCAAGAAAAGGGTGTTGATCCGGTTGGCGCTTGTATCGGCCAGCGAGGCGTACGCATTCAAACAATCATCTCTGAATTAGGCGGTGAAAAAATTGACATTATCGAATGGAGCGAGGATTTGGCAAAATTTATTACTAACGCTTTATCGCCGGCCAAAGTTCAATCAATCGAAATTGACGAAAAAAACAAAAAAGCAATAGTTAGAGTAAAAGAAGAAAATCTATCTTTAGCTATCGGCCGCGCCGGACAAAACGTGCGTTTGGCTTCTCGCTTAACAGGTTATGAAATAGATGTACAAGTAGCGCCGAAAGAAATTGAAAAAAGCGTAGCTCCAGAAGGAGAAGATGCGAAAGAAGTAACAGCGGTAGTCGATAATCCAGAAGAAAAAAAGGATTCAGCCGAACCGAAAAAAGAGAAAAAATCTCGCAAGAAAAAAACAGAATAAAATATTTTAAAAAAGAATCGCAGCGGGGCAATGCCCCGCTGCGTTAAGGTTTCTACGTGTGAAGACCGATTGCCTTCTTCTTGAATCGACTTGGCGGCACAAGTTCGCAGGCCCCGAGGATAACGAACCCGGTCACGATGGCCCCGAAAAAGGCCTTGAGCAAGCGGATTACGACCAGGGCTGTTGTCTGATAGGCGACTGGTGATTGCCCGAGAAGGGGCACCTTTTTGATGAACATGGCCGAGACCAGCCAGCCAAGCAGTAAGGCTATCGTCAGCACGATTAGCCAGTAGAAAATCAGTCTCTTCATCTCATCCTCCATCGGTTGATATTATCAAGTTTAATTATTTTTTTTGTTTTTGTCAAGATGATTTTCCTTGTCAAAATAAATATTTTATGTTAAGTTAAAATAACTTATGAATTACACTACTAAAAAATTACCTAAAAATTTATTGGAAATCGAGGTTACCTTAACCGCCGATGAGTTAAAAGAATTTTATCAGCAGGCCTTGTCTGAGCTGGGAACAACCATAACTGTTTCTGGTTTTAGACCGGGTAAGGCGCCGCTTGATTTGGTTGAACGCCAGGCCGGCCAGAAAAAGGTGCTAGAGCAGGCGACTGAATTGGCAATTAATAAAAGTTATCGCGATATTATTTTAAAAGAAAAAATTTGGCCCATCGGCGAGCCAAAAGTCGATTTAGTTAAATTAGCCCTAGACAATCCTTTTATTTTTAAAATTACTTTAGTTTTAATGCCAAAAGTCAAGCTTGGTGATTATAAAAAAATAAAAACAGAGGCCAAGCCGATCAAAATCGATGAAAAACAAGTCGATAGATTTTTAAAAGAATTACAGCAAATGCGCCGTAAAGAAGCGCTGGTCAAACGCCCGGCGCAACTGGGTGATCGGGCTGAAATTGACTTAGAAATGTTTCTTGATAAGGTTCCATTAGAAAATGGCTCGGCCAAAAACATGTCTGTTGTTTTGGGTGAAGATTTCTACATCCCCGGGCTTTCTAATCAGTTAATTGGTTTGGAGATTGAGAAAACAAAAGAATTCAATCTGCAATATCCGGCCGAACATTTTGACAAAAAATTAGCCGGCAAGCAAATTGACTTTAAAGTAAAATTAAATAATCTTTATCAAATAGACTTACCGGAGTTAAATGATGATTTTGCTAAAGGTGTGGGCAAATTCAAGGACCTGGTCGGACTAAAGGATCAATTGCGGAAAAACTTGGAAGATGAAGCCAAGCGCAAAGAAGAACAACGCCAGGAATTAGAAATTTTAAAACAATTAATCGACAAATCACAATTCGAAGAAATCCCCGAGGTTTTAGTGGAAAGTGAGCTGGACAGAATTATCGGCGAACTGCAGGCTACCATTGAAGGACAGGGATTAAAGTTTGATGATTATTTGACTCATCTTAAAAAAACCTTACCGGATTTGCGTCGCGAGTTTATTTCTAAGGCCGAAGACAGGGTTAAAACCTCTTTGGCGATTCGCGAAGTGGCTGAGCAAGAAAAAATAGTCATCTCTGATAAAGAATTAGATGATGAAGTTGAGAAAATGGCCGCTAATTATGCGCAGGAGCCCGATTTGGTCGAGCATATTAAATCTGCTCGCGGTCGCGATTACTTATATAACATTATATTAAATCGCAGGGTTATTGAATTTTTACGTAAATGAATTTTATGAAAATCGTTATTATTTCTGACACTCACGACAATTTAACCAACACAGAAAAAGCATTGAAATGGATTAAAAAGCAGGGCATAAATACTTTAATTCATTGTGGCGATTTGTGTGCGCCGACTTTTTTGACGCAATTTTTAGTTAAAAAATTCACCGGACAGATTCATTTGGTCTACGGCAATGTCGGCGACAAAAAAATGCTGGAGCAACGCGTGGTTAATTTTCCTAGCGTTAATTATTGCCGTGAATCCGGTTCAATAAAAATAGACGGCAAAAAAATTGCCTTTACTCATCGGCCAGACAAGGCAAAAGAAATGGCTTTAACAGGAAAGTATGATTTAGTTTTTTATGGCCACACCCACAAACCCTGGGAAGATAAAATAAAAATCAAAGAGAAATCTATTTCAAACGTGTTGCAAAATAAAAGAAAGACAAAAAAAATCGTGCGTTTGGTTAATCCAGGGACGCTGGCCGGCATGTTTTATCGGGCTAGTTTTGCCCTTTATGACACCAAAGCTGATAGGTTGGAATTAAAAATTTTGGATAGAATTTAAATTAAAAAAAATTTAAAAAATAAGAGATCGCTCGTTGATCTTTTATTTTAGTTATAAAGATTTGGCATGGCCACGTGGCTGTGCCGATCTCCGCTTTAGGCACCCTGGAGGATTAGTCCAGATCCAGAGAGGGCTTTGTATTGAGGGGGTTAACTGGTCGGGGCTAGTCGGAAGGATCGGGACACCAACATTTTAAGATAATGTTAGGTGGATATTCCTTGTCAAAAAAGTTCAATCTGCTATCATTCTAATTAAGATTCTTTACTAATTTATTTTATGCACAAAAATAAACTTTGGACCAATTTCGTTCTAATTTTGATTTTAACGATTTTTGCTTTATTGATTGATATACCCCGTTTGCCAAGTTGGTTTCCGCTTCACGGGTGGTTTACCGATCAAAAAGTTCACCTCGGTCTAGACCTACAAGGTGGCACGCAGTTAACCTATCAAACCAATACTTCTGATTTGCCGGCTGATCAACGAGCTGCGGCGGTCGAGGGTGCGCGAGATGTTATTGAACGGCGCGTTAATGTTTTCGGCGTTTCGGAGCCGTTAGTACAAACGGCCAAGTCCGGAGACGAGTGGAGAATTATTATCGAGTTGCCCGGCATTAAAAATGTTAACGAAGCCATTAAAATGATCGGCGAAACTCCGACATTAGAATTTAAAGAAGAGGCGCCAGCCAAGGTTTTGACTGATCAAGAAAAAAAGGAAATTGCCCAATATAATATTAATGCCCAAAAAAAAGCATCGGATGTTTTAGCTAAGGCGCTAAAGCCGGGCGCTGATTTTGCCGCTTTAGCCAATCAATACTCAGACGACCCCGGCACTCAAGGGCAAGGCGGCGATCTGGGTTGGTTTAGCCGCGGCGTAATGGTTAAGGAATTCGAAGATGCCGCTTTTACTTTAAAGAAAGGACAGATTGCTAAGACATTAACTAAAACAGAATTTGGTTATCATATTATTAAAAAAACCGATGAGCGAACCACCGATGATGCTAAAGAAGAAATTCGCGCTAGCCATATTTTGATTAAAACTGAATCAGAGGCTGCCATTGCTGCTGGTGGCGGTTGGGCCTACACGGGCTTAACTGGTAAGCAGTTGAAAAGCGCGACCATGACCTTTAATCCGCAAACTAGTGAACCGGAAATTTCTCTGGAATTTAACGCCGAGGGCGCGAAATTATTTGCCGACATTACTGCTCGCAACGTTGATAAGCCCGTTGCTATATTTTTAGACGGCTATGCGATTAGTATTCCGACTGTTAAAGAAGCAATTACGAGCGGCAAGGCAGTGATTAGCGGCAAGTTTGGCGTTCAAGAAGCTAAAGACTTAGCGCAACGCTTATCAGCCGGCGCCTTACCCGTACCGATTAAACTAATTAGTCAAGAAAGCATTGGACCGAGCTTGGGTCAAATTGCTGTGCAAAAAAGCATTGTTGCTGGCGTGATTGGCTTTCTGGCTGTAGTTATTTTTATGGTGGTTTTTTACGGTCTGAACGGATTAATCGCTTCTTTGGCGTTGTTGATTTATGCTTTAATAAACTTGGCATTATATAAATTAATTCCCGTAACCTTGACGCTGGCTGGCATTGCTGGTTTTATTCTGTCGATCGGTATGGCCGTTGATGCCAATGTTTTGATTTTTGAACGCATTAAAGATGAGCGCCGTTTAGGTAAAACCGGCACAACCGTCATCGATGATGGCTTCCGCCATGCCTGGACCGCTATTCGTGACAGTAATATTACTACCTTAATTGCCTGTTTCATTTTATATGAATTTGGCACCGGCTTAGTCCGAGGCTTTGGCTTGACCCTGGGCATCGGAGTTCTGCTCAGCATGTTCAGCGCCATTACAGTGACCCGAGTAATTTTAAAATTATTCGTTTATAAAAAGTAATTTTCTAATTTCTATTTTCTAAATTTCCCGCTGAAGGCGGGTCAGCCTCGGGCTGATAATTCATAACCTTATGTATAACATTGTTGGTAAAAATAAAATTCTTTTAAGTATTTCTGCTGTTTTGGTCGGCGCTTCAATTTTGGCCTTAACTCTTTGGGGACTAAAACCGGGCATCGATTTTACCGGCGGCACAATCATGGAAATAAATTATACTAACGAGCGGCCAACCGCCACCACGATTAACGAAGAGTTGAAGGGGCTTAATTTGGGACAAATTGATATTCGTTATAGCGGTGACAATGGCGTAATTTTACGCTTTACTGAAACAAACGAGCAGGTTCACCAGGAAATTTTGCAAAAATTAGGGCAGCCCGAAGAGACTCGTTATGAGTCTATCGGTCCGACTATCGGCAAAGAGTTGACCGGCAAGGCTACTTGGGCCGTAGTTTTGGTTTTGGCGGCGATTTTATTATACTTGGTTTGGGCTTTTCGGCGCTTATCGCGAGTTGTTAAGAAGGGAGAGTCGTGGCGTTATGGCGCTGGCGCAATGTTAGCCCTATTCCATGACGTTATTGTTATGCTTGGCTTATTCGCCGTCTTGGGGCACTTTCGTGGTACAGAAATTAATTCGACTTTTATTGTGGCCATTTTGACAGTCTTGGGTTATTCGGTTAATGACACGATCGTGATTTATGATCGTGTTAGAGAAAATTTATTAGTTGACGGCTGGCGGGATTTTAGAAATACGGTTAATCGTAGTTTAAATGAAACCATTGTCCGATCGCTCGGCACGACCGTTACTGTAATCGTTGCCATTTTAGCGGTATATTTGTTTGGCGGTGAATCAACTAGAGATTTTATCCTTGCCATGATAGCTGGTGTAGCGACCGGCGCTTGGTCTACGATAGCTATTGCCTGCCCATTCCTATTATTAAAAAGGAAATAACGTTTAGAAGATTATTAATTAGTATATAGGCATTGATTTATGAAAGTTGCTTTGGTCCATGATTTTCTAACGCAGTACGGCGGAGCAGAAAAAGTTTTAGAAGTTTTACATGAAGTATGGCCGGACGCTCCGGTCTATACTTTATTTTACGACAAAAATGGTTTTGGCGATAAATTCAAGGGTTGGGATATTAGAGTTTCGCCGATTCAAAATTTACCCTTTGGCGTCAGTCATTATCGCTGGTATCTGGGTCTAATGCCCATGGCCATTGAACGCTTTGATTTAAGGGGATATGATTTAGTCATTTCGGCCGCCTCGGGCTGTGCAAAAGGAATTTTAACGCATAAAAATACCAAACATTTTTCTTATTGTTATAGCCCGACCCGTTATTTGTGGAGCGATGCTTATGATTATTTAAATGGTCTCCGCTCTGGCGAGAAAATTTTTAGAAAGTTATTGCCGCCGCTTCTGACTTATTTGCGCAATTGGGACTATTTGGCTGCCCAGCGAGCCGACAAAATTATTGCTATTTCTGATTTTATAAAAAAACGTATTAAAAAATACTATCATCGCGAAGCTGATGCGATTATTTATCCTCCAGTTGAGGTGAATCAATTTTATATCTCGCCCGAAATCGGCGACTACTATTTATTGGTTTCGCGTCTGCGCCCTTATAAAAAAATCGATCTGGCCATTCAGGCTTTTAATAAATTAAAAATACCCTTGAAAATCATCGGGACCGGGCAAGACGCTTCGCTTAAAAAAATAGCCGGACCGTTTATTGAATTTTTAGGTTCGGTCGACGAAGAAACCAAGGCCAAGTATTTGAGCCATTGTAAGGCCTTGATTTTTCCTCAAGAAGAAGATTTCGGCATAGTGCCGGTTGAAGCCATGGCTTCCGGCCGTCCAGTCATTGCTTATCGAGCTGGCGGCGCCTTGGAAATAGTCGAAGAGGGCAAAACAGGAATGTTTTCTAACGAACAAACTTGGGAGAACTTGGCCGAGACAGTCATAAAATTTAATCCGGAAAATTTTGATCCTAAATATATTCGTAGCCAAGCTGAAAAATTTTCCAAAGAACGCTTTAAAAAAGAACTATTATTATTTCTTCGCGAGAACGCCCCAAATTTATTTGAGAAATGAATCGCGGTTAGAAATAATAACCCCGCGGGGTTACAAAAAATAATTAAAGAAGAATGCTTAAAATTATGTTTCGCAAAAGATTAATTCTAAAAGATTTGAAACAACGAAGTTTCAAATTTATCAGCAAGCTGCATCAAGAATTTCCAGTGGCGGAAATTTATTTGGTCGGCGGCGCGGTTAGAGATTTACTCCTGGGTCGCTTAAGTAAGGACATCGACTTTGTTGTCCGCGGCGTTTCAGCGCAAAAATTGGAAATTTTTTTGGCGAAATACGGCAGCGTTAATTTAGTTGGCAAAAATTTTGGCGTATTTAAATTCGTGCCCGAAGGCGGTGATGCCCACAATCCGATTGATATTGCCTTGCCGCGCACCGAACATTCTTTTGGCACTGGCGGCTATCGAGACTTTGACGTGCAAAGCGATGAAAAATTAAGCATTGAAGAAGATTTGTCGCGCCGTGATTTTACCATCAACGCCATGGCGCTTGATATTACTACGCCGAAAAAAATGAAAATTATTGATCCGTTTTTCGGCCTTAAGGATTTAAAGAAAAAAATAATTCGCGCCGTTGGCAATCCGCTTGATCGTTTCCAGGAAGATTACTCCAGAATGTTAAGAGCAATCCGTTTTTCTTGCCAAACGGGATTTTCCATAGAAAAATCGACGAAACAGGCCATCAAAGAAAGCGTTGCGCGCTTAAATGATTTTAACCGCGAGGTTACTTTAGTTAATGATGGTGAGCGCGTGGAGAGCGAGGTTTCCGAAACCAGAATTATGCCTTATGAAGTCATCGCTAAAGAATTTTTAAAGGCATTTGTTTCCAACCCGGTTAAAGCCTTTGATTTATTCGATGAATTGGGTGTTTTTAAAGAATTAATTCCGGAAATGTTGGCCATGAAGGGCTGCCCGCAAGAACCGCGTTTTCATTCCGAGGGCGACGTCTGGCAGCATACGCGATTAACTTTGGAGAAATTAGCCTCGAAGAAATTCAAAACAAAATTTCATC
Source organism: Patescibacteria group bacterium (assembly GCA_028715115.1). Classification (NCBI taxonomy): domain Bacteria; species Patescibacteria group bacterium. The sequence goes on from JAQUSN010000001.1 coordinate 231,801, forward strand.
AAAAGAAATTAGAAGTTCAATTAGTCGTGGCAGCTCTTTTGCATGATTTGGGCAAGCCATTGACGACTAAAACGCCGCAGGAGCACGGAGTCGACAGAATCCGTTCCAACGAACACGATATAGTCGGCGCAAAAATAGCCCGAGTGATTTGCGAACGCCTAAAACTATCGAGTCCCGAAGGTATCGGCGTTGATCCACAAAAGATTTCCTGGTTAATTCAGCATCATATGATTTTGGTTCATGGCAATGTCAATGAAATGCGCGAAAATACCATCGAAAAATATTTCTTTAATAGTGAAATTCCGGGCGATGATTTACTAAAGCTTTCTTGGGCTGACATTGCTGCCACGATTGGCGCTAATGGTAAATCCGACTTTTCAACCTTTAAGCAAATGCTCGGAAGAACAAATAAACTAAAAAAAATAGCCCGGAAGAAGAAGATTTTGCCGCCGGCACTTTTGTCGGGTGAAGAGATAATGGAAATACTTTCCATCGGCCCGGGCAAAAAGATCGGAGACTTGAAGGATTTACTGAGAGAAGAGCAGTTGACTGGGCGGATAAAAACCAAAGCTCAGGCCATAGAATTTTTAAAAAAATTCGAATAAGGGCCATTGACAATCTTATGAATTTTGATATATTAAATATTCTTTTTGAAGACCCTAACTTTTTGGTCGTGTTTAAGCCGGCAGGTATTTTAGTTCATCCCGATAAGTACAGCCAAGAAAAAACCTTAATTGACCTGGTTGTTGAGCGATATCCCGAAATTAAGGCCGTTGGCGGTCCGACGGCTAGCGGACGGCCGGGCATAGTTCATCGTCTCGATAAAGAAGTTTCCGGCCTACTAGTTATCGCCAGAACCGAAGCGGCCTATCAGAGTCTTTGCCAGCAATTTAAAGATGGTTTGGTAAAAAAAGAATATTTGGCCTTGGTTCACGGCCAACCGGCGTCTACTCATAATATTATTGATTTGCCGCTGGCTAGAAACGAAAAGGGCAAAATCATCGCCGTCCAATACCGCAAAGACGTTAAGAACGAGAAGCCGGCGCAAACCGAATATTGGGTCGAGAAAAAATACGAAAATTCTTCGCTGTTGCGCGTCAGGATTTTGACCGGTCGGACACACCAGATAAGAGTTCACTTGCGCGCCATTAATTGTCCGATTGTCGGAGACGAGCAGTATGGCTTTAAAGATAAAACTTTTGGCAATGATTTGGGTAGAATTTTTTTGCATTCATCTTACTTGGGATTTAACGATTTGAATAATAAATGGGTGGAATTTAAAAGCGATTTGCCGGAAGAACTAATCAACTTTTTATCAAAAATAAAATGATTATTACTTTAAGCGGTGGGCCGGGATCGGGCAAAACGACCGTGGCAAAGATTCTAGCCGAAAAATTAGGTTATAAATTTTATTCAACGGGCGATCTGAGAGGTCAAATGGCCATGAAACGAGGATTGACCATCGATCAATTAAATGAAATAGGCGCCAAGGAAGATTGGACTGATAAAGAGGTAGATAATTTAACCAAAGAAATAGCCGAGAAAGAAGATAATTTGATTTTTGATAGCTGGTTGGCCTTCTTTTTCATCCCAAAGTCCTATAAAATATTTTTAGATATTAATCCGCGCGTTGCGGCCGAACGCGTTTTTAAAGATCAACGCCCAGACGAAGAGCATTTTGATTCGCCAGATGGCATTGAAAAAATGTTTAATGAACGCTTAGAGCAGAGCCGCCAACGTTATTTAAAATATTATAATGTCGATTTTTTGGACAAATCGCATTATGATTTAATAATTGATACCACCAATCTATCCCCAGTAGAAAAAGTGGTTGATAAAATTTTAATTAATTTAAAAGATTATGACCGAAGAAAATAAAACTCAAACTGAGGTAACTGAAACCAAAGAATCAAATACTTCAAAAGAAGTCAAAGTTTCTTTACCGGAAATTAAGGTTGGTTCATTGGTAAAAGTTCACCAAAAAATTAAAGAATTAGACGCCAAGGGAAATCCCAAAGAGCGTGTGCAGATTTTTGAGGGCATTGTGATAGCTCATCATGCCGGCAAAGAAAAAGGCGCTACTTTTACTGTGCGTAAAATAGCCGCTGACGCTGTTGGTGTTGAAAAGATTTACCCGCTCCACTCACCGACATTAGTGAAAGTAGAATTGGTTAAACAGCACAAGGTTCGCCGCGCGAAACTTTACTACTTGCGCTCACAGAAAAAGCATAAAAAAATGAAAGAGATAAAATAAACACTTGCGGACGTGGCGGAACGGTATACGCGCATGCTTGAGGTGCATGTGGGAGCAATCCCGTGAGAGTTCAAATCTCTCCGTCCGCATAAATATAGGGGCCCGTAGCTCAGCGGTAGAGCACTTCCATGGCATGGAAGGGGTCAGGGGTTCAAGTCCCCTCGGGTCCACCAAAAATCAACAAAAACGAGCCATTTTATCGTGGCTCGTTTTTGTATTGTTAACTTGTTAATTAAAAGGGTGGGATTATAATTAAGGTATAAATATAACCTTAAAATTTATGAGAAGAGCGTTTAGTAAGGTTTTGTTAATTATCGTTTTGGCAATAATTTTAGGCGCGGCTTATTTTTTGTGGCAAATCTATGGAAATAAGTGGTTTAATAAAGGCGAAACTACCCAGGCTCCGAAGATTGAAATTACCGAAAAAGGCGATCAAAAGATAGTGAAAAACCTGACAGATGGGTATCAAGTGGCAATTTATAAAACGTGGAACGTTAATTTTATTAATAAGGGGCACAACGAAGGGAGTCTAAAATTAACACCACCAAACTATGAAGTGTCTACGGCGGCGACGGAAAGTGATAATAATTGTAATCTAGAGATTTTTATTAATAGAAATAATCAAAAATTAACACTTAATAATTGGCTCGAAATTAATAGTCCAGGGGGCATTTTGTCTGAGCAGAATGTTGAAATCGGCGCCGCGCATTTGCCCGCCGTTAAAGTTATTGGTAATGAACTAGGGGATTATATTGCGGTTTATATTTTAAACCCCATTAATTACAATGTGAACGAAATTGTCCTAAACACAAATAGTGAGAAGAAATGCCTTGATGCATTTAATAATTTATTAGATAGTTATTCTATATATTAATTGAATTGTACAGTACAGTATGGTATGAACGTTGTTTCTAAATATAGGCTTATAGTCATAATATTTTTAATTTTTCCTCTTTTTGTTTGTTCTAAAATTTGTTTAGCGACGTCCGTTAATTTAAAATTGCCCTATGCCGATCAGGAAGAATTTAAAATAACAAGGGGTTATAATATTGCGACACACAAAGATTATGGATCATTTGCCAACGACTCCCTCGCTCTAGATTTTGTATTAAATGGCTGTGAATCATTTAATAAATCGCACCTAGCAATATCCGATGGATTTATAAGATATCTTAAAATGAGCAACATTGGATATGGGAATACAGTTTTAGTCCAATATGATAATGGCTTAATTTCGAGATATGCACATTTAGATAAAATTTTAGTTTCCGTGGGCGAAAAAGTGAAAATTGGTCAAATAATAGGGTTAGAGGGAAATACCGGGAACGTATCGGGTGATTCTTGTCTAGATCATCCCGGAACGCACCTACATTTTGCTGTATATAATTCTGATGGTAGTGCCTATAGACCCGAGCCAATGTCGGGATACATAAATTTTTTAGCTGGTAATTGGTATATTTCGGATAATAAAATTTACAACCCAAACCACATTTACGCCGAGGCCCCTGACGACTCACCCCATATTTTTTGGTGGAAAAGGGTATTAGCCGCCATTGGTAATGCCTTGAATATAGCGGGTGACAATATTCGACAATTTTTTATCGCTTCGCCCAGCAATTCTCTATCAGGAGAAGATCAAAATCAAATAGAAAATTGGTCGGCGCAAATAGTTTCTAATAATACTACAATTTCGGGCCAGTTAGACCAAGAGATAACGCTAATTGCCACTGTCAAAAACACAACTAATCAAACATGGAAACCAATAAATCAGGTTTCCATTAATATTTTTAATCAAACTTCAAAGAATTTGTATTCGTCTTCCTGGGCGACTCGTTTGCGTCCGGTAATCTTGAAGAATAACTTAGAGGTGGGTCAATCGACCGATTTGTCTTTTAAAATTAAAATACCATCTGAATTGGGCGATTATTCAGCCAGGTTTCAATTAGTCTATACTGCCGATGGTATAACTTTTCAAAATTTAGGCAATAATTTCATAGATTGGTCCATTAAAGCTGAAAAGTTCGCAATTAATCAAGAGTCATCAGCTGAAGACCCTGGCCAGAATATTTTATTACCCCAAGAGGACCAGCTGCCAGATATTTTAAAAGAGAGCGAAGAATCACAACCTAAGCCACAGGAACTTGTAGGAGGCGGCAGTTCTGCTGATGGCGCGGGTGGTTTAGATGTTAATCCACCAGAAACAACTCTTAATAATTTTGACCAGTTGCCCCTCGTTACCAATCAACAGAATATCATTTTTCAATTTACTTCGGATGAAGATAGCTCCAGATTTGATTGCAAATTAGACAATTCCTTATGGCAACGATGTAGTTCGCCAAAAGAATATTATAATTTAATTGAAGGCGATCACATTTTTAGAGTGCGTGCCATTGATGCATCTAGTAATATTGATGATTCTCCGGCCGATTTTTTTTGGCGCATTGATTTAACCTCGCCAGAGATTAGCTTCTTGGCCCGGCCCCCTTCACTGACCAACCAAACCGAAGTAAATTTTAATTTTATCGCTGATGATGAGTTCGCAATTTTTGAATGTTCATTAGATGATGCGTTTTGGGAATCATGTTTTGCTCCAAAGAGTTATAATATTTTAGAAGCAGGCGTGCATTTGTTTTCCGTTCGTGCCCGAGATGCGGCCGGAAATTTTAGTGGCCCCAGCGATATTTATTGGACCATTGACTTAACTGGCCCGATTTCAAATATTAATTCAAGCTTTAATCAAACTTATTTTAATCTAATCTCCTGGCCTGATAAAATTTTTGGTTCTACCACCTCGACTATAAGTGATATATTGCGCGTTGATATTCAAGTAGAGAGGGAAAGCAGCTATTTATATTTAGATTATACTTCTTCCACGCCAATTTGGATTGACGGACTGAATTGGATTGAAGTTGATCTAGATAACGACACTTGGAAAATTAATTTAGATCATGAGTTTTTATTAGATGATAAATATTTAGTTTCTTCTCTGGCCAAGGACCGGGCCGGAAACACCCAGAGCACTTCTTCGACAGTAGAATTTATTTTTGATCAAACTCCACCGAGTGCACCGACCGACATTGATTTTAATTTTAATCAGGATAGGCGAGAGCTTTTAATAAATTGGGCTGCGCGGGACAATTTGTCGGGTGTAGATTATTATAATATTTTTTGGCAGGTTGATGGTATGGATAACACAACTTCTACGCCAGACAACTTGATTAATTTAATTGTTGAACCAGGATATAATTATTTATTTAAAATCCAGGCCGTTGATCGAGCGGGTAATCAAGGCATTTGGTCAGAAGTCAGTTACGTGCCAAAGTTATCATTAGATGGTTGGACTAGAAAGAGAGTCTTAGTTATTGATAATAGTATTGGTGATAAAATTTTAATTAATTTTCCCATTAATATTGTCATAGATTATCAATCAGAAATGAATCAAGACTTTTCCGACGTTAGGTTTACTGATTCAGACGGCGAAACCTTACTTGATTTCGGTTGGGACGTTGATCACGAAGGATTAGAACAAGAACAAGACGGTATTTTGGCGTTAGCAGTAGTTAAAATACCACAACTTTTAGCTAATGAGCAAAAAATAATTTATATGTATTACGGCAATAAATATGCTGAATCGGTGGCTAACCTAGAAAACGCCTTGGATTGGTATGATCATTTTAAAATTATTCGTGAAAACTATGACTATCAATGGGTAACTTGGGACAACGTCGATTCGGGAATTTTAAAAACTAACTTGCCGAGTTTTATTGGATTCGATGCCTGGATTTCCCTGAAAGCCCCCCTTGAATTAGCAGATTTAGATATTAGTTTTAAGGCTCAGGTAAATCGGGATTATCGTGGCGGTAATGATGTCCAGTTAATGCGTTGGCGCTGGATAGATAATAATTTTTTATTACTGGATGCGCATTTTATTGATTTCAATCAGGCCGAGATAAGGCTTTTAAAGGTTGTCGACGGAGTAGCTACAGTATTATATACCTTTTCTGTTGATCCTCGCAACTGGTTGATTTATGAAATCAAATCGCGCGGTACCCTACACAATATTAAGATCGGCGATTTGGACGAAGTACAAATTAATGTGCCAGAATTAACTTCAGCTGGCAGGGTGGTTTACATGGCCCTATTGAACAACTATAGCACCATGGATCATTTTTGGACTGATTGGTTCTATGTCCGTCAGGCGGCGGATAACCCGCCGCAAGTCAGTTGGTAGGAGTAAATTACCTTTAAATAAAAAACGAGAGCAATCTCGTTTTTTGTATCTTGACAAAAGCTAAAAATATGCTAAATTATAGAATAATCCCAATTTCGTCACTTTGAAAGGAGGTGATATTTCAATGAATGACAGAGTAAATCCGAAGATTAAGCAGTTCCTTCAGAGGTACTTCGGTGGGACCGACCTGGCCTCGATCATGACATTCCTGGATAAGGGCTTCAGTCTCAACGGCCAGGTAGTCGTTTCCACCATCTTCGTCTCTGCCCAAGAGTGCAGAGTCCCCGTGACTCGTGTTTTGGCAGAATGCGAGAAAGAGTGGGACAGGAACTGGAACTTCCAACACCCAGAACTCAGAGGAAACCCCGATGCTCCCGGTGGCGCTGGTATGCAGAACAGGGCTTCCCTCGAAAAGATCTATACCGCTCTCGGTATACCAAGTCCGAGAGAAGGGCGGGCCAGGAAAAGGGTCTGAGCCCGAGACTCGCTGTTTCGCAAATCGTCGGGGCTGCCGTAGGCAGCCCCGACTTCTTTATTTAATGAAAGGGCCCAGCTTATTCAGCTAGGGCCCTTCTCTTATATGCACGATGTGCATGATACCTCCCCTTGATTGTTAGTGGAGCGCGTTGTTATCGAAGCTCCACGGAAGCCACTCTGACTGCGGCGATGAGCAGCCACAGCATGAACCACCCTATCTCTTTAAGCAGTCGTTGATTCATCCGAAGATAGAGCGTTCTTAACCACTGCTTGTGCTCCATGCCAACAAACCCAACCGGTTTGGTGACCAAGAAGCGTTTTTCTTTGCCCATCATTCCAAACAGCACGAACGTCTCGCGACGGAAGGGGCTGAGCCACGAGATTCCGATGTTGAACTCTTTGCCCTGCTGATCGTACTCACCAAGGCTGTCTTTTCCGAAGTGGAGTAGAGACCCCGCTGCGAACGTTAATGGCCAAATCAATGGCCAGCGCAACAGCAAGGCCAGTGCAAACCAGACGGTGAGGGCAATGCCGAAATAGAAGGGTTGGTGCAGTATGGTCCGATGATGACCGCGTGAATTGCCCCTTATTTTGGCATCGACGACCTTCAGTACGATGTCGAGATCCGGCAGCAACGCAAAGAGAATCGCTGCCGAATAGATCCATGGCCAGTGCTGTCGGAAATAGTGGTCATCGATTGTACCAAGAGCAGTGCCAATCATCAGACCGCTGCCGATGTCGGCAGTAGCAGCCAGAACGTCACCGAATAAGAGTTTAATTCTGTCCAATTTCTCCCGCCTTTCTGTTTACCATTCGGTCTTCAATCAGTGTTATATCATATAATTTCACATTTTTGCCTTTTTGTCAAGATTATATAATTTTTTGTAAAAAGAATAGCGGGTGAGTATAGGAGCTCACCCGCTCAGAGACAAACTTCGATTGGATTGGACCTTCTCTTGCCAGTATCCCATCAACGAGAGAGCGTAGCCGAAGGCTACATAGCCAGCGACCAGCACGACGAGCATCACTGGCGAGAAAATGAGTTTCGGCCAGAGATATAGCGCGGCAAATCCGCTCAGAAGTATTCCTGACAGTATGACACCCGCGGCGAAAGAACCCTTACCCCTTCTCACCGACCCTAGCATAAGGCCGGTGACCATAATGAAGTGTGGAAGGAAACGGGCTATCATCTCTGCGTTGAAATTGTGCCGAAGCGTGCCGCTGTTTATCACGGCATAGCCTCCCAGCAACCATGCCGCAACATAAGCAGCCATCAGGAAGGCACATCGGAGTACGTGTCGTATCATGCAATCCTCCAGTTTTTAGATCTTAACCATTATTCTATATTTTTGACCTTTTGTCAAGATCATATTTTTAATTATTTTTCTTGCTATTAAAATTTTAATATCGTTCTATATAGCCTAAGATTAAAAACAAAGAGGACCTTGATCGAAGATCAAGGTCCGTCTCGCATGTTCACGTTGCCTCCTTTCTAGGCGTTTGCCTAGTCTTACGACTGCGCTGATTCCTTCTGTTTCTTTTCTTTGCCCGCTTCGACGGCATCCGATATGATCGCCACAATAGCGGAGCAGGAGAGGAGAACCATCGTCATCACGAGCATTCGTTGAACGAATGTCGGGAAAGAGATGATCGTGATGATCGCCGCCCCGACAAACCACAGTCTGCCGAACAGATAGAGAGGGTTATGCATAATATCTCCTTAGTTGTATTAATATCTTAGCATATTTTTGCCTTTTTGTCAATCCTTATTTTTTTAGAAAGTGAGGGGGGTTAAGATAAGATTTTTTGTAAATTTAATGGAGCGGACTTGCAGTCCGCTCCACTTGGTAGGCAGTCATTCCTCCTCGATCCAGACCTGGGTATCGGCCCTGGCGACGCCTATCGTGAGGTGTCCCAGATTGCCCTGCTCGTCAACTGATGTTGCTGATCCGGATTCCCCTTTCAGGAAGCGTACCTGCTTTCCTTCCCACTCCATCCAGAAGAACCTTCCTGCTGGCACAGAGTCCCAATAAGTCTGTCGTTTATTCATGAGCACTCCTTTGTCTTTATTATTTCATATTTTTTTGAATTTGTCAATGGTTATAATTTTATAATTTATAAGCAAAAGCGGCATTTTTTGTAAATAAAGCGGGGGCGGAGAGCCCGCCCCCTTGGGTTCAAACGTGATCTTGGCCGGACGACTTCTTCTAGGCCGTATTCACGCTTGACGCCCTGAACCGATTTACCATGTATCCTCCATTGGCCTCGAAGAGGCCACTTTGGTACTGGATGGCCCTTGAGCCCGCAATTGGACAGATCGTCCTTAATTGAAGGGCTCATCAACCATCAGCTTTATTATAATATCACATTCAGTTTCGTCAACATCTTAGCTTGCAATAAAGTAATGTTTTGTTAAAATATAAATTAATTATATGTCTAAAAAAATTATTTTACTCGTTGCTTTAGAAGAAGAATTCCCCAAAAAATTAGTTCCTAAGGGAGTTAACGTTTATTATACTCATTGCGGCAAGGTTAATGTAGCCATTGCGGCAACAAGGGCATTAAGCAAGATAAAAAGCAAAAATGTTTTAGTCGTTAATTATGGCACGGCCGGCTCGGCCAAACATAAAATAGGCGCACTCTTAAAGGTGACGCAATTCAGACAGGCGGATATTGATGCCAGTGGCCTTGGTTTTCCTAAAGGAGTGACGCCGCTCGATAAAAAGTTTTTTAAATTTAATACGGAAAAAATTAATTTTGGTCCTGGCGAGACTTGTTATACGGCCGATAATTTGCAAAATTTTCCGTTAGAAGATATGGAGTCATACTCGATTGCCAAAGTTTGTAAAATCTACGGCTTGAAATTTGTCAGCTATAAATTTATTACTAATAATTTTAATAAAAATGCGGCTGCTGATTGGAAAAATAACGTTAAGAAAGGAGCTAAAATATTTTTAGATAAACTTTTAAAGTTATAATTATAAAAATACGATATTTAAAATTGAAAAGACGAGTTTTAAGCCCGTCTTTTTGATTAAGAAAAACGCTGACCCGAGAGAGCCAGCGTCGAGGCTGAGTCCGCTATGATTGTGTCATTATCGGCTTGTAGGCGTCGTGGATTTTGGAGCACGCCCAGTCGGTGAGAGAACTTGGCGTATAGAATACTCCATTGTCCTGGACGACCCGAATCATTGGCTTTTCATAGGGCTTCCTCTTCCTGAGTGGCAATGTACGTGACATTGCCGCCTCCTTTCCGAGGGATTAAACCTCATTATTATTTTAAAATTAATTTTATTTTTGTCAACTCCACAAAATTTTAAAAAGTAAAAGGCTGTTGTTGATATTATCTCCAACAGCCCGTAGCACGAGCAGCTCGTCATTAGTCTATGCCCGCCTCAGGGCCTCGCCAGGCCTTAGATATCTTCCTTCGCCGAATCCGACTTCGATCTTTCTTTTGCCTTTGCTGATGGTCGTCACGAGCAGGCGGTGTCCTCGACACTTTGGGTTAGCCACGGCTCTCATCAGGTATGTGCCGGGAGCAAGCCGACGACTCTTCCCTCATGAAGATCTTCCGGCTGAAAAGTCGAGCACGTCCAGGCACTGGCTGATTGTTAAGACGAATCTGTCTGGCTTCATGAAGCCTCCTTATGTTTTATTTTATTCTTATTTCCAAAAATGAAAAGGGCCTCAAATAAAATTATATCGGGCGGGAGCTGTGTGCTCCCGCCCGAAAGTTGTAGACTAGCTCATCAGTACCAGGTGGGCCCTGGACGGAAGGCGATCTGTTCTATCCGCTGCTGTCGTTTTATTCTTTCGACTTCAGCGGCAGCGGCTACTCGCCGATTGGCACGCCATCTCCTCTTCCTGGCGGTTCTCAGAGTGTTCAGGCCCTTGTCTGCGGCCTTGGACCTTGAGTGTCTTCCTCCGGCGGGCCGTAACATGGTCACGACCTTGTCTTCTCTCGCCCCACACGTCGAACATGCGTTCGGCAACGATCCTTTGCCTGAGAAGGTCTTGGTGGTGCCGCAGTTTGTGCAGCGCTGAGTGTATCTTGCCATCAGTACTCCTGTTTAGGTAATAGAATTCGAGAAATACGACCAGCCCCTCCATACAGATATAGTTATTATCTCAAAATTTTATCATTTTGTCAAGGCGGTATTTTTGACTTTTTTTTCCACCGGATTAAAATAAAAAGCATGAAAGCGTTTTTTAAAAGAATAACCAAAAGATATCATAGCCCTGATTATTTATTTATAATTTTATTGGGTTTGGTTTTGGTTTTGGGGTTAATATTTTTAACTTCGGCCAGCGGCGTGGTTGGTTTAAGGCGATTCGGTAGCACCATTTATTTTTTACAACACCAGATTTTAATGGGCCTTATTCCCGGCTTGATACTTCTGGTGATTTTTTCTTTTGTTGATTATCGTTTTTGGCGTAAGTGGGCCACGGTAATTTTTATTTTGAGTTTGATTTTAATGGCCTTAACCTTTGTCTCCGGCGTGGGCTTGGCCCACGGCGAAGCGCGGCGCTGGATTTCTATTTTTGGTATCGGCTTCCAACCGGCGGAAATTTTGAAGCTATCTTTTATTATTTATTTAGCCGCCTTTTTCGACAGCCGCCAGAAAAAGATAAAAACCTGGACCGGATCTTTTTTACCGCTAGTTATCATTTTGGGAATTGCGTGCGCTTTAGTTATGGCGCAAAAAGACATGGGCACGATGATGGTGATTTTTATGATCGCCATTAGTATTTATTTTCTGGTTGGCGGCAATTTATTGCACATGCTGGTTTTATTTGGCGGCGCTGTTTCCATATTTTTCGTTTTAATTAAAGCTGCGCCTTATCGCATGGCGCGCTTTATTACTTTTCTTTACCCGCAAATGGATCCGCTTGGCGTGGGTTATCATATTAATCAGGCGCTTATCGCTATCGGTTCGGGCGGAATTTTCGGTTTGGGCCTAGGTCATTCGCGCCAAAAATTTTTATACCTGCCGGAATCTTACGGCGATTCTATTTTTGCCGTCATTGGCGAGGAGCTGGGATTTTTAACGACGATTTTAGTACTTTGTCTTTTTGTTGCCGTGGCTTTGCGCGGGTTAAAAATAGCCAAAGCCGCGCCGGATTTTTTTGGCCAGATTTTGGGCGGCGGAATTTTATGTTGGTTTATTTTTCAAGCCATGATCAATATAGGCGCCATGTTGCATCTTTTTCCATTAACCGGTATACCTATGCCGCTGGTTAGTTATGGCGGCACGGCCATGATGGTGCTTTTGGCGGCCTTTGGAATTTTGATTAATATCTCGCGCCAAGCCAGGGAATAAGGGGCTTGACATTTTTCAAAATAAAGTAATAATATATCTGATTGGAGGTAATGTGAATACATCTCGATTCAGAAAGCTGTTGGTTGGGGTCTGCGATAAGCTCGACCTACTGCCTCACGAATATCCGGACGTTGACGTGAGTTGTTGCCGCGGTCAAATTTCGGTACAGCTTACGGTGACGGAGCCGGACGACCGTTATCCAGGAGATGAGTTGGTGGTGCTTGACCCTGCTCGGCGAGCCGACGCTCCTGCTTACAGATTCTTTCGCGGTCACGGCGGCGAGGTACTCGGCTCGTTTATAAGAGCGGTGAGAGCGGCAACTCCGGGTGGCGTTCGAGTCCAGATTAAGGCGCGCTATGCGCGGCTGGGGGTCAGCTTAACCCGAAGATGCGTCGTTCAGTCCTGATCCAACAGAAGATCGAACGAAGAGGCGAACAACCGGTTCGCCTTTTCTTTTTCTATAAAAATGCTAAAATAGACTCATGATTGTTCTCTCTTTGGTTTTAGCTGCAGTATTTTTATTAGCTACAATCCGCTGGCCCAGAGTCGCTCTTTTTTCGTTGCTTTTATTTTTACCGGCCTATCAAATTAGGGTTGATTTTTTGGGTTTACCCACTACTGCCTTAGAGGTAATGATTTTGGCGTTTTATTTTGGCGTATTGATTGGTAATTTTAAAACATTCGGACAAATCAAAAAAATTTTTAGCGGTTGGTTGTGGGTGATTCCGGCTTGGCTCGGAGTTGGTTTTATCGCCGCTTTGGTTTCGCCTAATTTTACTCTTGGTCTGGGACATTGGCGGGCTTATTTTGTCGGACCGATTTTAGTTTTAATGGCTGTCGTTATTTTAATTCGGCGAGACGAAAAGTTAAAAGAATTAATTATTCCGACCTTGGCTTTTTCGGCCTTGATTTGCGCTCTCTGGGCCGTGGCCCAGAAATTTTTCGGCGGCGGAGTAATGAGCACCGAAGTTTGGGGTGCGGCGAAAGTTTGGCGCGCGACCGGGCCGTTTCCGCAACCTAATTTTTTGGGATTATATTTAGCGCCCATTGCGGTTCTGGCTTTCGGGCAATTCATTATTTTAGTAAAAAAAATTGATAAAAAAATAATTTTTTATCTCGCGGTTTATGTTTTTTCTATCATCGCTCTACTCTTGGCTCGCAGTGAAGGCGGCCTCTTAGCCCTAGTCTTTGGTACGATTTTTTTATTAATACTTTATCGGCCCAGCAGAAGGGCGACGATAATTATTTTGATAATTTTATTTATTTTACTTGCTTTAATCCCAACCTCTCGCCAGTATTTCGTTCAAAAAGCTTCGTTTAACGGCTTGTCAGAACAACTACGTTTAAATATTTGGCATGGCGCTGCCGATTTAATTAAAGCGCATCCAATTTTTGGCGTTGGTTTGCGTGGTTATCAGCAATTAATTTCTCATTATCAAAAGCCGTATTATCAACCCGGGACCGATAAGGTTATTTCCGTTGAGACTCATCCTTATCCGCATAATTTATTTTTAGCGCTGTGGGCTGAAGCCGGCCTCTTGGGACTTATTGTTTTTTCGTTGATTGTTATTAAATTTTTCATTCAGGGTTTTAAGAAAAAATCAGTCTTTCATTTGACGCTTTTAGCGGCAATGTCGGCAATAATTATTCATGGCCTGGTTGACACTCCTTATTTTAAAAATGATTTATCAGTTTTATTTTGGTTTTTAATCTCAATGATGATTTGTTTCTAAAAACAAAGACCTCTGCTCGGGGATAAAACCCAAGACAGAGGTGGGGGTCAAGGAGTCGGGGAACTATGCAGCACTCAGCCTTTCGCGCAGTTCGTCGGCTTTGGATTTGAACCACTTCGACCCTGTTAGCCAGGCCAGTGCCGCCAGGATTGCCCACCAGAGGTATGCGGCGATGACTACGACCAGGCTGAGAACCATGACCATGAGGAATACTACAAGGAACGATGACCATGGCGTTGTTCGCTGCTGTGTGCGATAGGTTGTTGTCATGTAGCCTCCATTACTTTACATTTTTATAATTATACATTTTTAAGCCTTATTGTCAAGATTGTCTTATCCGCCAGCTGGCGGACTATAGGGTGGCTGAGTGCCTGTCCGCCAACCGGCGGAGTCGAAGCTGTTTTATAACAAAATGAAGTGACCTTACTAGGGCGGAGGGGTGCTAGAGTGGACGAATAGGTCGGTCTCGAAAACCGATATACCTGCAAAGGTATCGCGAGTTCGAATCTCGCCCCCTCCGTTTTGGTAGGGTTTTCCGCGTCATTTGATGCGGCACCCTATTGGTCGCGAGTTCTGAGCCCTAGGCTCATCTCAGCCCAAGGCTGATGAGCCTAGGGCTCACGCCTCGGGCGGAGAATCCCTGCCTACCGCCTGCCTAACGGCAGTCAGGGCAGGCAGGTCGCCCCCACCGCCAGAAAATTATGAGTAAAAAAATAAAATTCAATTTACCCCTAGTTAATACGCATGGCCATGCGGCTATGCTTGCTTTTCGGGGAATGGCAGAAGACGTGCCTTTAGATGTTTGGTTAAATAATTATATTTGGCCGGCGGAAAAAAACATCACGCCTCAATTTATTTATAAATATACGGACTTAGCTATTAAAGAAATGAAGAGCAACGGCATTAAATTATTCTGTGATATGTATTTTTTTGCCGAAGAAGTGGCTCGCGCGGCAGAAAAAAATAAAATGCCGGCGGTTATCGGCGAAGGAATTTTAGATTTTCCCACCCCCAGCGCCAAAACAGCGGAAGAGGCGTTGCTGAAAACAGAAAAGCTATTACAGCAGTATAAAAATCATTCTTTTATTAAAGTCTCCGTGGCGCCGCACTCGATTTATACGGTTAGCAAGGACAACCTACTTAAGGCTAAAGAATTGGCAAAAAAATACAACGCTTTATATCAGATTCATTGCGCTGAAACAAAAAAAGAAGTTGATGAATGTTTGGTAAAAAATAATTTGACCCCTGTCGCTTATTTAGATAAACTTGGTGTGTTAGATGATAAGACGCTTTTAGCACATTGTGTTTGGCTGACCGATGAAGATATAGAGATTATTGCCAAGCGAAAGGCGAAGGTGTCTCATTGTCCTTTAAGTAATTTAAAACTTGGTTCTGGCATTGCTTCAGTTAATAAAATGTTAGCTAGGGGCATCGCGGTGTCGCTAGGAACTGATGGAGCGGCTAGTTCTAATCGTTTAGATGTTTGGGAGGCAGGAAAGTATACGGTGTTGTTACAAAAGGGCATTAATTATGATCCGGCAATTCTTACCGCTCGGCAAGCCATAGAAATGATGACCATAAACGGATTAAAATCCTTGGGCTTTGATGTTTTTTTAAATAAAACCATTGAATCTTGGCAACAAAAAATTAAAGAAAACAAAGATTATAGCTTTTTATATGATCGTCAGGTTAATGAATTGAATTTTGAGATTTAAGCCAGATTCTTTGTCCATATCATATTTATTATAAAATAAAGCCTAAAATGGGTCGAAATTAGGGCACTGGTAAGGTTGTTGTGGTTGGGGGTTGACAAATTATTACATTAGTGTATAATTAAAATATTGTAAGTGTTCTCAGTTGACAAGTTATTTAATCATAATCATCAACGAGATAGGTCGTCTTACAATGTTAATTTCATTATCTTATTCATTATGGCTAAGAAGTTATATGTCGGCGGTATTCCTTATAGTACTACCGATGACGGATTGAAAGACACTTTTTCTCGTGCCGGTAAAGTTGAATCAGCTACTGTGGTCATGGATCGCATGACCGGTCGCTCTCGAGGTTTCGCCTTCGTAGAAATGTCTACGGACGAAGAAGCTAAGGCTGCTGTTGAAATGTTCAATGGCAAAGATTTCGAGGGTCGAACCATCACTGTCAATGAAGCGAGACCGATGGGCGAACGCCCTCCTCGCCGCATGGGCGGATTCAACCGCAACCAGGGCTTTGATAACAACTAGTTGTTAGTCAAACATTAAAAGCAGAAGTTTCGACTCCTGCTTTTAATTTATCTTAAAAATGTTAGAATTAATTCATGCGCATTACCGAAATTAAAAAACAAAAAAGAGGCAATCGAGCCAATGTTTATTTAGATGGGCGCTTTGGTTTTGGGGCAACTGCCAACGCCTTGGTTGATTTTGATCTTTTTGTTAATAAAGAATTAAGTCAGTCGGAAGTAAACGTAATAATAAAAAAAGATCAGGCTGCCAAGGCCATGCAAAAGTGTTTTTTGTGGCTGGGAATTAGACCTCGCAGCGAAAAAGAGTTAAGAGATAAATTAAAAGAAAAAAAGTTTGACCCACAAATTGTTAATCAAACCATAAAACAAATTGAAGAATTGGGTTATTTGAACGATAAAGAATTTACCAGAATGTTTATTGAGATGAAAAAGAGCAAGGGCAAGATTTTTATTCAGCAGGAATTGCGCCGCAAGGGAATAGAGCAAAAAATAATCAAAGATGCCCTGGAAAATTATTATCCCCTTGAAGAAGAAATAGAATCGGCCCTGCGTTTGGCCGAAAGAAAAATAAAATCTTACAAAAACTTACCGAATTATAAAATTAAACAAAAATTAGCTCAATATTTGGCCGGACGCGGTTTTAATTGGGGAGTTGTTAGCCAAGTTTTCGAAAAATTAAAATCATCGCGCTAGCCAGCCTTTCTTTATTTTTTAAATTTGTTATAATTTTATTATAAATATGGCCTGGTAGCCAAGTAGTAAGGCAACAGTCTGCAAAACTGTTATACAGGGGTGCAAATCCCCTCCAGGCCTAAAATTAAAAATTGTTTCTTGCAAACACTTTTTTTTATTCTAAAAAATGATAGAATTGGCTTATGCCAGTTGGTAGAAGTTTGGCATTACTTGAGCTTATCTATAATTAAGGATTATTAACACTTTCTAATCGCATTTTAGTTAAATTAAGATGCCAGATTATCTAATTAATTTTTGATAATATATATTCTAATTAAATTATAATCAATTCACGCGATGTCTAATATGTTGGCATCTTTGTGAAGTTATTGTTACTGGGGATGGATAAATTTATTGTCATCGATGGGCCAGCAGTCATACACCGCGCTTGGCATGCTCTGCCGAAATTAACCGATCCTCGGGGTCGTTCGGTTTCGGCTGTTTACGGCTTCATTTCTTTATTATTAAAATTAATTAGAGAGCAGCAGCCAAAATATATAGCCGTGGCCTTTGATACTAAGGCGCTAACGTTCCGCCACGAAGCTTATAAAGAATATAAAGAAGGGCGAGTCAAGCAACCACAGGAATTTTATGATCAGTTTGCTATCATTAAAGAACTCCTGAATGCTTTTGGCATAAAATTTGTCGAGCAGCCGGGCTTTGAGGCAGATGATTTGATCGGCACTTTAGTTGATAAATCAGACAAAGAAAACCTTATCGTTACTGGCGATCTCGACACCTTGCAATTGGTTAATTCGCAGACAAAAGTTTATTTTTTACATAAAGGAATTTCCGACATAAAAATCTACGACCAAGAGGCGATTGAACAGCGCTATGGTTTAACGCCTCGGCAGTTAATAGACTTTAAGGCCATGCGTGGCGATCCTTCAGACAATATCGGCGGCATTAAGGGGATTGGAGAAAAAACCGCGCTAGTTTTATTACAAAAATTCGGTAGCTTAGAGAAAATTTATGAATACTTAGAAACTTGTCAGAAAGATTGCGAAATTCGTGATTCGGTTAAAGACCTTTTAATTGAGCAAAAAGATAAAGCATTTTTTGATAAAAATTTAGTAACTATTAAAAAAGATATGGCTGGCTATGAAGATTTAGAGCAATATAATCTCGAGCCAATGAACAAAGAAAAAATCACAGAAGTTTTAAGTCAGTTGGGCTTTAGCTCCTTAATTAAGCGCCTAGATAGTCCGCCAAAGGCGGTTAAAAAAACAAAAGAAACGCCGTCTTCGCGGCAGAGCAGCCTTTTCGATAAATAAATTATCATCGAAATGAAAATCATTCTTTACGGACCGGACACGTATCGCTCAAAACTAAAATTGGCTTATTGGCAGAGCGTTTTTGTGGCTAAAAAAGATCCGACTGGAGTTAATATGTCTATAATTGACGCTGGTCTTTTGGACGTAAATTCTTTTCGCAAATTGGTTTTATCTTCTGGTCTATTTTCTGATAAACGTCTAGTGATTATTAATAAATTTTTTCAGAGAAACAAAGAAGAAGGGCTAGACGAAGAGGTTTTGGAATTTTTAAAGCGCTCGGGCAGAGATGAAAAAAATGATAATTCTTTGATATTTTTTGACGAAGAAGTTAAGGAGGGTAAAATGTCCAAGACCAAAAAACAGATTCTGGCTTATTTGCTTAAGCAAAAATATAGTCAAGAATTTCCACTCTTAAGCAAAGGAGACCTATCTGCTTGGGTGCAAAAACAGCTTTTAGCCCAACGCAAAAAAATAGAGCCAGCTGCGATTTCCTATTTAGTTAAAGAGGTCGGACCTGATTTATGGCGCTTAACCAACGAAATTAATAAATTAATTGCCAGTCCAGAGAAAATCGTTGTCCTGGACTTAGTTAAAAAATTTGTTCCGCCACAACCGGAAGAGGAGATTTGGCCCCTAGTTGACGCCCTGGGAGATAAAAATAAAATTAAAGCCTTGAAATTATTGCGCGACCAGTTGGATATTGGTAATGATGTTTTTTCTATTTTTGGTATGCTGGTTCGCCAGTATCGGATACTTATATTGGCACGTGAAGCAATTGATCAAGAAGGGTTCGTTAATGGGTTTGCATTGGCCAAGCGGTTAGGTCTTCATCCCTTTGTTTGCCAAAAGGCCATTCGTCAGATTAAAAACTACAATTTAATTGAACTTAAAAAAATATATCAGCAACTTTTACAGATTGATTTAAAAACAAAAACATCTCCGGTTGACCCAGAGACGTTATTGGACTTATTGATAATTAAGTAATTATTTTGTTTTCATTCTTTTGGCTAGACGAGATTTTTTGCGACTAGCATTATTTTTTTTGATCAAATTGACTTTGACTGCCTTATCTAAAGATTTTTGTAATTGAATATAAATTTTCTTGGCTTCGTTTTTGTCTTTAACTAAAGTTTTAAGGAATTTTTTTTCCAAATAATTTAAATTGGCCTTAAGGGCCTTATTATGTAGAGTTCTGGTTTTGGTCTTTCTTAATTCTTTAATAGCTGATTTTGTTTGAGCCATTTTATTTTGTTTTTAGAAGTTATTTTTATCCTTGTCTTCATAAAGGTCTGCTTCATGCTGGAGCATTTCTTCTTCTGCGGCAATTAGTTTGTCCCAACGATCGCGACCGTTGATTAATATATTGACTTTAGCTTTAAAATTTTCTTCAAAGGATTCAAGTCGTTTCGGATCTTTTTGGAAAACCTCTAATAATTCTTGGAGAGCTTCTTCTGGAATAACTGGTAAAAAAAGTAAAAGATCATTTTGATCTTCTGGTGAAATTGACGATTGAGCAACCAGTTGCGATAGTTTATCCAAGATGACAGACATAATCAAGGAAGAGAAAATTAATCTATTTTTAGAAGTTTATATCTTTAGACCATTCTTGGGCCACGGTTTGTCCATATCTTCTGTATAAAGCTCTGATTCCCGACCACTTTATTTCTGTTGGGGTGGTGCCTCGTTCGGCGCTAACAATTTGGCCGATTCGTTGGTCAAGACCTTCTCTTCCTCCTTCTTGTTCAAATGGTTTTTCCATAGTTTTTCGGCCTCCGTTAATTTATTAATAAATATATTATACACTAATTTAAAAATTAGTCAAGGGTTCGACCTTGTGGAAATCTAATTTTATTATATACTAAAAAGTATTAAAGTTAAATTTTAAAAGGGGATAAAAATAAGTATGATTTATTATATTGAAGGCCAGGTCAAACAAAAAGGCGATAATTATCTGGTTATTGATAGCGGTAGTTTGGGCTATCAAATTTTTGTTAATGATTTTTTACTAAATAAAGCTAAATTAAATGAATTGATCAAGATTTTTACGCATTTTCACGTTTACGAAGAAACCCTTCAATTATACGGCTTTGAAACAGAAGAAGAGCTATCTTTCTTTAAAAAATTAAACAATATTCCCAATATCGGCCCTAAGTCGGCCAACAATATTTTATCGGCGATTAAATTATCTGATTTAAAGCGAGCAATTATTAATGAAGACATGGAAGCGTTAAATAAGGTTTCCGGTATCGGTAAAAAAACCGCCGAAAGAATTATTATTGAATTAAAAGATAAAATTAATGACGTGACCTCTTCTACTGCGACCGGAAAAGACGACAGCGATGTCATTGATGGACTGATAAGCCTGGGATACACGCTGAAAGATTCTCGCGTGGCGATTAAAAAAATTCCGGAAAGCGTCAAGGGCGCTAACGAACGGCTTAAACAAGCGCTTAAAATTTTATCTGGTAAATAACAAATAATTTATGAAAGCAGTCGTAGCTTTAGCCGGTTTTGGTACTCGGCTTTTGCCATTAACCAAGGCGCAACCCAAGGCGATGTTAAGCGTGGCCGATCGGCCACTCGTTCATTATATTGTCGAAGAAATAGTTAATAGCGGTATTAAAGAAATTATTTTTATCATTAATCGCCGCGATAATTCGATAAAGCGCTATTTCGCTCGTGATAAAAATTTGGAAAAAGTTTTAAAAAGTACCGGCAAAGATGAATTAGCCCGACAGTTAAAAAAGATTTCTAAAATGGCTAAATTTCATTTTGTTTACCAACCGAAACCACTGGGAACCGGTGACGCGATTTTAATGGTTAAACGACTGATTGGCAATAAACACTTTGCCCTTTTATACGGCGATGATTTAATTGATTGTGTTACGCCGTGTTTAAAACAATTAGTTAATGTATATAAAAAATATCGCGGTTCAGTGATTGCTGTTAGAAAAGTGCCGCACAGAGATGTTTATCGCTGGGGCATTATTGATGGCAAAAAGATTGGTGACAGAAATTATCGTTTGAGCAATATTATTGAAAAACCCAAAATAGAAGAAGCGCCGACCAATCTCTCGATTATTGGCCGCTATATTCTTTCGCCACAAATTTTTAAAAATTTATCTTTACTTAAACGCCGACAATCGTTTACCACCGGCAAGAAAGAGCTTTACGTGACCGATGGCATTAAAATGCTTTTAGATCATAGGTGTCCAGTTTATGCTTGTGAATTTAAGGGTCAACGCTTTGATGGAGGTAGCCACAAAGGATTAGTTGAGGCCACTATTTTCTATAGCCGCAAACATAATATTATTTAATTTGTTATACATAAAAAAATCATGAAAAAAAAGAGTAAAAATTTTTGGGGTCAGATAACTAATTTAGATGGCAATGAACTAGAGAAAAGCAGTGAAAAAGTAGAAATTTCTACTGAATCAGCGCCTATTAAGGAAAAAATAAAAGCATTAAAAGAGACGGTAATTGAGTCAGAAGCTAAACAAGAAAAGCCAAAAAATAAAATTAAAAAAGAAATAATTAAAAAAGAGGAGCTGGAAGAGCAGTGGCTGCCGGAAGGAGACGAAATAACTGGGCAATTGTCGGTTGATCTTTATGATGGCGGCGACTCATTGATTGTTGAATCAACCATTGCCGGAGTCAAACCGGAAGATATTGATATAAGCGTGGAGCCGGATTTAATCACCATTCGCGGCAGCAGAAAAAGAGACAAGCAGATTAATAAGAAGAATTATTTTTATCAAGAGTGTTTTTGGGGTGGCTTCTCGCGAACTATGGTTTTACCGACGCCGGTCAAGCCTGACGGAGTAAGGGCTAATATTAAAAATGGCATTTTAACTGTGATTTTGCCCAAAGCCCAAGAAAAACCAACCAACATAAAGGTAAAATAATTTATAAGGGGAAGGGAAGAGGGCTTTAAATCAAGAAAAACATTAATGTACCGTCATTATGGGCGGCTTTTATTTTACCCCGTAAAAGATTTGTTTTGTCGAGCTCAGCGATTAAATAATCTTGAGTGCAAAACCTTATTTTTTTAAAAAATTAACCCCTCAACTCTTTAACCAGGCATGCTTGCCAAATCCTATAATTTTGCTAAAATCTGAGGCATATGAAATTAATCGACCATCTTGATTTAATTGAATTGGCTGAGAAGGATCCAATAAAATATCTATCTTCTCCGTCATTTCAAAGCCGCTTTAAACAATGGCTTAAAAAGTTGTTGTTATTTTTACTTATTGTTTTCTTGATTTTTGTCGGAGCTTTTTTGGCTTATCAGCGAACTTATGCTGGTCGGGTTTTTCCGGGCGTTTATTTGGGTAAAACTTTGGTGGGCGGCATGAACGAGCAAGAGCTTAAAGATAAAATTGAGCCGGTTATTAATCAAGTTGAGAACAAAGGACTGATTTTTATCGGCCAAAGCGTCAAAGGCAAGAAAGAAGTGGCCGTTAAGTCGGTTTTAATTGCCGTTAATGACCCTGATCTTTCCCGCAGAGTCATTACTTTTGATCTAGATGATATTTTACAGCAAGCCATGGCCGTCGGCAGGCACGGATCTATCTTCCAAAGAATTGGCGACGTGTTAATAGCTCAGGCCAACGGTTATCATCTAGAGGCCGCAGTGCAAATTGATGAGCAAGAGCTAAAAAATAATTTAAAAGATAATTTAAAAGATTTAGAACAGGACTCTAATGACGCTTCGTTTCAATTAGCCAAAAGCGGAGACATAAAAATAATTGAAGATCAAGCTGGATATTTTTTTGATTTAGCTACGGCCATTGAGCAGGTAAAAAATAACCTTGAGCAAACAGACGCCAGTCCGATTGAAATAAAATTAATTAATTTTGCTCCGACGATAAGAACTAGCGATATTGAGAAGATGGAGCCAAAAATTCATGAGGCCCTAGATTCAGCGCCCTTGACGCTTCGTTATCAGGATCAAAAATGGCCGGTCAGTAAAAATTTACTTAGCCAGTGGCTGACCTTTAAAAAAGGCTCAGGCAATGTGATAGAGCTAGCCCTAGATCCTGATAAAATTTCTTTATATTTACAAACTATAGCCAAAAATATTGATCAACCTGCCCTTGATGCTAAATTCAAACTGGAGAGTGGCAGGGTGATTGAGTTTCAGCCATCCCAGGCCGGACTGCAATTAACTATTGATAAAAACGTTCAAGAAATAGTTAAACAAATTTTATCTAATCAAAGCGAGATTGACTTGATTGTAGAAACGGCGCAACCGCAAATTTTAACTCAAGACTTGAATGATTTGGGCATCAAAGAATTAATCGGTCGCGGGACTTCAAATTTTGCCGGCAGTCCAAAAAATCGGCGAATTAATATTGCCGTAGGCGCGAAAAAATTAAACGGCATTTTGATTAAACCTGGCGAAGAATTTTCTTTAATTAAGGCCCTTGGCAACATTGACGCTGAAGCAGGATTTTTACCAGAACTGGTTATTAAGGGCGATCGTACTATCCCTGAATTTGGCGGCGGTTTATGCCAAATCGGCACTACCACCTTTCGCGCTGCGCTTTATTCGGGCTTGCCGATTACGGCTCGTACGCCGCATTCTTACAGGGTGGTTTATTATGAGCCGGCCGGTATGGACGCGACTATTTATAATCCGCAGCCTGATTTAAGGTTTATCAATGACACTGGCGTTTATATTTTATTTGAAACCAAAATCGAAGGAGATAATTTAATTTTTGAATTTTATGGCACTTCGGATGGCCGTAAGATAGATATTGGTCAGCCCAAATTATTCAACATCGTTGCCCCTGGCGCACCGCTTGAAATAAAAACACTTGAGCTTAAGCCGGGCGAGAAGAAAAAATTAGAGACAGCCCACGCTGGAGCTGACGCAGAGCTTTCGCGAACAATTACTTATACTGACGGCACGACCAAAACACAAACTTGGAAAAGCCATTATCGACCTTGGCAGGAGGTTTGGCTGGTCGGAGTAGCGAGCCTTGATAATACGGTTGTCACAACGCCAGATCAATTACAGCAACCATAAGATAGAGGTTTAGAATAAGCCCATTAAGCTTCTTAAGCTAATTAAGCAATTTGTATTTTTGTCCTAGACTCGTTCGTCCATAAACGGGACGGACCAAGGGCATTTGATTTGTAATTTCGTAGTGGGTATGGATTTTAAAGAATGGGATCAGTTGGTTATTAGCCATCAGCCAACGCAATTTTGCCAATCTGGGGCCTGGTCAGAATTTCAGAAAATTTTAGGGCGCCAATATTTTTTTATTAAAAATGCTGCCGGCCAAGCCTTGGTGATAAAAAATAATTTACCGGGTGGGCAGAATTATTTATTTTCATCGCGCGGCCCGATTCTAAAAAAATGGAGCCAGGAATCTTTTTTAGCCATGGCCGAAGATGTAAAAAAAATAGCCCAAGAACATAATAGTATTTTTTGGCGCGTTGAGCCGCCAAATCTGCTAACCAGCGAAAAGGGCTGGCTACCAAATTTTAAAATTAAAAATTTAGTTAAAAGTGAAGACCTGCAGCCGCCACAGACAATTATTTTAGATTTATCGCGAAGCGAAGAAGAGCTAATGGCTAAGATGCACCAGAAAACCCGTTATAATATCCGTTTAGCCGAGAAGCATCAAGTTGAAATTCGCGAAGGCAGGCCGGAGGAAATCGAAAAATTTATTACTTTAACCCACCAAACCTCAAATCGCAACAATTTTCATAGCCATCCAGACAACTATTATCGAAAATTAATTGATTTGTCTAAACAAAAATTCGATAATTTTTCCGTTAAATTATTATTAGCTGAATACCAGAGTCAAATTTTAGTAGCTAATATCGTCGTTTTTTTTGGCGATACGGCCACTTATTTACACGGCGCTTCGAGCAATGAGCACAGAAACTTAATGGCGCCACATTTATTACAATGGGAGACGATTAGGATGGCCAAACACTTAGGATTTCGCTATTATGATTTTTGGGGAGTTGATGAAAAAAAATGGCCAGGCGTGACCAGATTTAAAAAGGGTTTTAGCGAAGAGACGGTTCAATATCCGGGGACATATGATTTTATTTTCAATCCGGGTCAGTATAAAATTTATCAAATCATTCGCGCTTTAAATCGCTTCCGGCGGAGGTTGGTTAAATAGACTTGGCCCCCATCGTTCAATGGATAGGACGCAAGATTCCGGATCTTGAGATAGGGGTTCGACTCCTCTTGGGGGCAAATAAAATAATTTTATGGCAAAGATCAATAATTTAAATGATTATCAAAAACTATGTAAGGCCACTGCCAAGAAATTTTCTGATAAAAATAAAGAAATTATGACCTGGGGCTTAGGCCTGGCGGGCGAAGCGGGCGACGTGGCTGGCTGCATTAAAAAAACCGTGGCGCATGGCAATGATCAGCGCGCCGGCATCAAAGAAAACATCGGCGATTATTTGTGGTACACGGCTATGATTTGTAATTTTTTCGGTTGGGATTTGCAGGAAGTTTTAAATGAAAATATCAAAAAATTATCTAAACGCTATCCAGATAAAAAATTTACTATTAAACGTGCTCGTCGAGGAGGTACGCGCATCGATTGGAACAAAAAATGAAAGGTTTTATCAAAAAATTAATTCCAAAATTTTTACTGCGATTTTATCATCGCACTTTAGCGCATTTGGCGGCCTGGCGTTATGGTTATCCGAGCCGGAAAATAATTGTCATTGGCGTGACCGGCACGGGCGGTAAATCAACAGTTATAAATTTAATTGGCCGAATTTTAGAAGAAGCTGGTTATAAAGTCGGCTGGACTACGACTTTTAATTTTAAAGTAGCGCAGCGCGAGTGGATGAATAAAACCAAAATGACCATGTTGGGACGCTTCGGTCTGCAAAAGCTTTTAAAACAAATGGTTTTAGCCGGCTGTGAGTACGCTTTAATAGAAACTTCTTCAGAAGGTATCTTACAATCGCGCCATGAAGGCATTGATTATGATATAGCAGTTTTTAATAATTTATCACCTGAACACTTAGAACGGCACGGAGGTTTTGAAAATTATCGCGCAGCCAAAGGAAAGTTATTTTTAAAATTAAAAGACAAGAATAAAATTATTGATGGCCAGAAAATCAGAAAAATCAGCGTTGTTAATCTCGATGATGATAATGCCGATTATTTTTTAAAATTTTCCGCTGATGAAAAATGGGGATTTACTGCTTCTAACGCCGAAAAACAATCAATAAAAATTATCAAAAGCGAAAATATAAAAATAAATAACAACGGGACGGAATTTTCAGTTAAAGAGCAATCTTTTTCACTTAATCTTTTAGGAAAGTTTAATGCGGCTAACGCCCTAGCGGCCGTTACCGTAGCTTTAAGCCAAGATGTCGATTTAGATGTTTGCGCTAAAGGTTTGGCTAAGGTAAAAAATATGGCTGGACGCATGGAAGCGGTAGCGAAAAGTCCATTTAAAGTGGTAGTTGATTATGCGCACACGCCGGACGAATTGGAAAAAGTCTATCAAACCTTAAAAACGGAAAACCAGCGATTGATTTGCGTTTTAGGCGCAGCTGGTGGCGGTAGAGATAAATGGAAGCGTCCAGAATTTGGCAAAATTGCCGACCAATACGGATCGGAAATAATCATCACCAACGAAGATCCATACGACGAAGATCCGCAAAAAATAATTGATGCCGTAGCCTCCGGCATAAAAAATAATCACTACGAGAAAATTTTGGATCGCGGCGAAGCCATTAAAAGAGCTGTCGAATTAGCCCAACCGGGCGATACTATAATTATTTCGGGCAAAGGCTGCGAGCAGTGCATTATGGGGCCAAGTGGCCAAAAAATTCCTTGGGACGACCGAGAGATAGCCAAAAAATTCCTTTAAAAATAACAAAAACGAGCCATTAGAGGCTCGTTTTTGTATTAAGTTTTCCACTTGATTATTGGGATATTAATTTATATAATAAAAATGTTGAAATGGAGCAGGGAGGAGAGCCTTGAACACCGAAACGTTCCTGATAATCGCAGAAGTCAAACCGCTATGGTGGCTTACTTGTCGTGTGCTTGTCGAGAACGGACAACCGATTCTCCCAACAATACGACAGGGCTACTGCTGAAAAAGGTGTTCTGCTTACAGGACGGTCTACAGTGCTCAATCAGCAAGGTCCGTTGCCGGCGCCCAAAAGGCGCCGGCTGTTTTCTTATCCCAAAGATCGGTAGATGTCAAATGTCTGTTCGGCGCATTTATCCCACGAATATTTTTTAACTCGTTCTTGCCCTAATTTTTTAATTTCTGCTCGTAAATTTTCGTCTTCGACGATTTTTTTTATTATTTCAGATATTTCTTTTTCATTGTTCGGGTCAAAATAAATGGCCGCTGGTCCATAAATTTCCGGCAGAGAGCCGGCGCGCGAAGCAATAACTGGACAATCGTTAGCCATGGCTTCGAGTCCGGGCAAACCGAATCCTTCCATTAGAGACGGGAAGACATAAGCGATGGCATTCTGATATAAGCTTTTTAAATTTTCATCGCTAACCGCGCCGGCGAACATGACGCGATTAGTCAAATGTAATTCCTCAACTAATTTTTGCAAACGCTCGTAAAAATAATCAATCTTACCAACAAAAATCAGGATGATTTCTTGTTCAATTGGCGCCAGCGCAAAAGCCCGGACCAGCTTTTCAAGATTTTTGTGCGGATAGGCGTTGCCGACATATAAAAGATAAGAATCTTTGGCCGGCAATTGGAATTTATTTTCCATTTTTAACATTTCTGCCGGAGTAAAGGTCGATTCATAGGTCACAAAGATTTTGTTTGAATTAATTTTATAGTGTTTGATAATTTCATTTTTAACAAACTCAGAAACGGTAATAATACGTATTGCCCTTTTTATAGCCGCTTTGCTAACCAGCCGATAAAGTAGGTATTTAATCAAATATTGCCAAGGTGAGCGCGTGCTGGCGTAAGGGTCGTATTTTAGATGGGTCAAATCATGTATAGTCACCACATACTTTCCTTTGTAGAGCAGTGGTTTATTAAAATGCAAGAAATGCATCAAATCCAAATGATATTGGTTTAGTAGTCTTGGCAAAAGCAATTGTTCCTTAAAAGAATACCAAGGATAATTAGCTAAGACTTTATGGAAGTTCTTGTTTTTAGGTTCATACAAATCAAACCCAACTTTAGTCAAAAAGATAAAATACTCGTTATTTTGATCGAGCTTTTCCAAGGATTCAATCAACTTTTCTGTGTATCTGCCGATTCCTTTGCCCTGAGGGCCAAAGAAGCGAGCGTCGAGACCGATGCGCATAAAAATAAACTAATTAAATTTATAAAAAAGAGCCGAGGCAATAGCTAGGCCGGCAAATTCGGCGCGTAAAATTCGCGGACCGAACAAAAACGATTGCGTGCCAAATTTTTCTAATATTTTTATTTCATTTTCCGACCAGCCGCCTTCGGGCCCGACAAAAAGATTAATGGTCTCGGGTTTTGTTGAAGGCAAGATTTTTGACAAATTATTTTTCGCGCCTTCCCAGGCCACTAAATTAAGTGCCGATTTGTCGCTAAGAATTTTGTTTAAACTAATCGGTTCATTAATTTCAGGAATGATTAAACGGCCTGACTGCTCGGTTGCTTCCTGGGCGATTTTTTGCCAACGTTTAAATTTGTGCTCGGACATTTGCCGGCTGATCGTTCGTTCAGTAATAAGCGGGATGAATTTTTTAATGCCTAAGCTGGTTCCGTGTTTAATGACCAATTCGAAATGGTCTTGTTTTAATAAAGCCTGGTAAAGATTAAGATTAATATTTGCTTCAGCTTTATTTTTTATAATCTTGACGATGTCGCCGATGATTTTTTTTGGTTCGAGGCGCTTGAGCATAATCAGGTATTCGTTTTGGCCGTCAAAAACAGAGATTTCTTGGCTCAATTTCAAGCGCAAAACTTTATTGATTTGATAAATCAAATCAACATCGGTAATGTTTATCTCTGAGTCATTAAGATTAATGTTTTTTAAAAAGAAACGGTGCATATCAATAATATAGCTGAAAAATATAATATAGCAAAGCCCCAACCTGATGTGGTCGGGGCCTGCGCGAATGCGCATGTTGCCTCCCTTGCTCGCTTGGCGAGCGTTACTCTTCGACTTCAAGCAGCTTGATGCCGGCCTGGGCGAGTTCAAGAAACATCTCGTAGTCTGTGCTCAGCCTGAGGGCTTCGGTCAGGATCGGTGCGACCAGTGCCCTTGCAGAAGATATGCCATCGGCGCTCCGAGCCAGCCTCATCAGGGACCTGTTTCTCAGAACACAACCAGCCAAACCTTCTCCGCTCATGCGATTGGCTGGAACCGGAAGGCTTGTCTTGGAGCAGTCTGCGAAGGCTCCTGAGGCCACGGCCATAGCCGTGCTTATCTCCGCGGTGATTACTCGACTATTGTCAGTCATCAGCTTCTCCTTTCTATTTAAATAATAGCAGATTTTACGATTTTGTCAATCCCTTGTTTTTTTTATAAAATTTGCTAAGATATAACAACTATGTCATTTTTCTCTAAAATTTTTGGCGATGCCAATAAAAAATATTTGAGCCAAATTCAGCCCTTGGTCGATGAAATCAACCGATTAGAGCCGGATTTTGCTAAATTAACCAACGAACAATTGGCATCAAAAACCGCTGAGCTAAAAAAAGAATTAGCCGACGGCAAGACCTTGGATCAAGTGTTGACCAGGGCTTTTGCTTTAGTGAGAGAGGGCGCCAAGCGAACACTCGGTCAGCGCCATTTTGACGTGCAACTTATCGGCGGTATTATTTTGCACCAGGGCCGGATAGCAGAAATGAAAACTGGCGAAGGAAAAACCTTAGTAGCAACCTTGCCGACTTATTTAAATGCCCTAAGCGGACTGGGTGTGCATTTGGTTACGGTTAATGATTACTTAGCTAAGCGCGATGCGGTTTGGATGGGCCAGATTCATCACCTTTTGGGCTTGTCGGTTTCTTGTCTGGTCCATGACGCGGCGTTTTTGTACGATCCTTCTTATGAAGCAGCTGCCGCAGCCAATCAAAAAGAAAATTTATTAGTCACGGAAAATTTTAAAGTGGCTGATAAATTTTTGCGGCCGGTAACGCGACGTGAAGCTTATCGAGCTGATATCACTTACGGCACTAATAATGAGTTTGGCTTTGATTATTTGCGGGACAACTTAGTGTATGACGCTGGGCAATTGTCGCAGCGACCTTTTAATTACGCTATTATCGACGAAGTTGATTCGATTTTAATTGATGAAGCGCGAACGCCGCTCATTATTTCTGGCGCTGTCCAGGAATCGACCGAACTTTACCGTCAATTAGCTCAAATTGCCAAGAGATTAGTTGTTGACGAAGATTATAACGTTGACGAAAAAATGAAATCAGTGGCCTTGACCGAAAAAGGCCAGGAAAAAGTCGTTGGTTATTTACAATTTGATCCTTGGCAAACAGCTAATTTTTCCGTGGTGCATCACGTTGAAGCGGCTCTACGAGCCGAAGTCATGTTCAAGAAAGACAAAGACTATGTGGTGCGAGAAGGAGAAATAGTCATTGTTGATGAATTTACCGGACGGCTGATGTTTGGCCGCCGGTATTCAGAAGGACTTCATCAGGCTATTGAAGCGAAAGAAAATGTTGAGATAAAAGAAGAATCAAAAACTTTAGCCACCGTGACTTTGCAAAATTATTTCCGCCTTTATAAAAAAATATCCGGTATGACCGGCACGGCTCTTACCGAAGCCGAAGAATTTAGCAAAATTTATAATCTGGAAGTGACGGCTATCCCGACCAACAAACCTTTAATTCGCCGAGATTTATCAGATAAAATTTATCAAACCGAACAGGCAAAATTTAACGCCGTGGTTAAAGAGGTTAAAGAGCGAAACGAAAAGGGCCAGCCAGTTTTAATCGGTACGGTTTCAATCGAAAAAAACGAAGAGCTCAGTCATTTGCTTGAGCTAAGCGGCATAGAGCATAAAGTTTTAAATGCAAAAAATCACGAGAAAGAAGGAGAAATTATTACGCAGGCTGGCCGTTTAGGCGCGGTGACCGTAGCTACGAATATGGCCGGACGAGGCGTGGATATTATTTTAGGTGGCAATCCGATTGATCCGGAGCAACAGAAAAAAATTATTGAGCTCGGCGGTCTGCACGTGATCGGCACCGAACGCCATGAATCGCGTCGCATCGACAATCAATTGCGCGGCCGAGCTGGGCGACAAGGCGATCCGGGCTCGAGCCAATTTTTCATTTCACTCGAAGACGATTTGATGCGCGTTTTTGGCGGCGATAGAGTCAAGGCCTTAATGATGACCTTAAAAATGCCGGAAGATGTGCCCCTTGAACATGTTATGGTGGCGCGATCACTTGAAGCGGCGCAAAGAAAAATCGAAGGCATGAATTTTGACATGAGAAAGCATTTACTTGATTATGACGATATTTTAAATAAACACCGCCAGACGATTTATCGCCGGCGGCAAGAAATTTTATTCGCCGATAACCAAAAATTGCGCGAGATGATCTTTGGTATGGTCAGCGCTGAAATCGAGAGGGTGGTTTCTTTCCATACAGTGGGAGACGAGCAATCAAATTGGGATTTAAAGGAAATAGTTGAAGTAATGAAAACTATTTTCCCATGCCCGAGCAATTTGCCAGAATGTTTAGATGATATTAGAAAACAGGCTGGTGGGCACGTGGCTGATGTTTTTAGTCGCGATCAAATCATTAAATATATCGACGAATTGGCTAAGGCTTCGTATGACGAATCGGAAAAAAGAATTAGCCAAACTGGACAAAAAATAAACGATTTAGATTTATTCGCTAAAATTCAAAGAATGGTTTTATTGCAAAGTATTGATAATTATTGGATGGATCATTTAGAAGTAATTGAAAACCTTAAGGGTGGTATTGGGCTGCGTGCTTACGGGCAGCACGATCCGCTGGTTGAATATAAAAGAGAGTCATATCATAAATTTAATGAATTAATGGCGGCCATTGAAAAGCAGGTGGTTTATACGATTTATCATATGGGCGTGACCGAAAATATGTCGGCGCCAAAAACACAGGAAATAAAATTAAATGCCAGTCGAAACGAAAAACCAGCGCCAAATAAAAAAAACATTGGCCGTAACGACCCCTGTCCATGCGGCAGCGGCAAGAAATACAAGCGTTGCTGCGGCAAATAACTTAATAAAATGAACGGTGCAGTAAAAATAAAAATTGAAGATTTGGGCTATAATACATTTTTTGAATCTAATAGAAAGAAATTAAAATTAGATAATTTTTCAGTTGCACGGATAACTAGCGAATATAAAGGAGCTTACAAAATTAAAAATTTAAACGGAGAGTTTTTGGCAAGAATAACCGGCAAACAGATGTTTAATGCTTTTTCAAGAGAAGATTATCCCGCCGTTGGCGATTGGGTAGCGATTACCGAGCTTGATAAAGAACGAGCGGTAATTCATGGAATATTGCCAAGAAAGACGATAATGAAAAGAAAATATAGCAACAAGAATGATGTCCAAGTTATAGCGACAAATATTGATGTGGCGTTTGTGGTGGAATCAATTGATAGGGATTATAATCTGAATCGTCTTGAAAGATATTTTGCCATAGCAAAAGACGGAGGAATAAAACCCGCTATTATAATGAATAAAATAGACCTAATTTCAAAAGAAGAATTGGATTTAAAAGTATCCCAGATAAAAAACAGATTTACGGACATTGATTTTATTCTAACGAGCATCATAAATGACAAAGGCCTGGATGAATTAAAAAAATATATAACGAAAGGGAAAACTTATTGTTTTCTTGGTTCGTCCGGGGTCGGAAAATCTTCTTTAATAAATAAATTGCTCGAAAAAAACATCATAAAAACCGAGGGTATTAGTTCTTATTCGGGCAGGGGAAAACACATTACCACAGGCAGAGAAATGTATTTTTTGGAAAATGGCGGTATTGTAATAGATAATCCCGGAATGAGAGAGGTGGGAATGACGGACACAAGCGCAGGAATAGATAGTTTTTTCGATGAAATAACCGCCTTAGCCAAAAAATGTAAATATATTGATTGCATGCACATTCATGAGCCTGGATGCGAAGTATTGTCAGCATTGAAATCGGGCAAACTTAGTAAGGATCAATATTCTAATTATATTAACTTAAAAAAGGAAGCTGAATATTATGAAATGAGTAAGACCGAAAAAAGAGAAAAAGAGCGTCAGTTCGGAAAATTTATTAAGAAGGCAAAAGATGAATTAAGGAGATACGAGGATTAATTTTAAAAAAAATGCATTATGGACCACGTGGCAAAGACAAAAAATATTTTATTAAGATTTAGAGCCGTAGATCGTGATATTTTCGAAGAGATTAAAAAGGGCGTTAAAAAAATTGAAACTCGAGCAGCGACTGTTAGATATCAAGGAATTGCTGTGGGCGATAACGTAATCCTAAGTTGCGGTTCGCAAAAGATTAAAAAAATAGTTTTTAAAATAGAGAAGTTTAAGTCAATTGATGCGTTGCTCAAAAAATACAAACCAGCGACCATTAATCCTCGTCTTCATACTAAAAAAGAGGCGCTGGCTATGTGGCATAGTTTTCCTGGTTATGAGGAAAAAATTAAAAAGCATGGATTGATCGCTATTCATTTAATCAATAAATAATAAAATAATTTTTTATGTCTGGACATTCCAAATGGGCAAAGTTAAAACACACCAAAGGTGTGACTGACGCTAAAAAAAGTCTGATGTTTGCCAAGCTCGGGCGAATGATTACCGTGGCTGCCCGCGAAGCCGGCCCTGATCCGTCCAGTAATTTTAAATTACGGTTAGTCATGGAAAAGGCCAAGCAAATCAATATGCCCAAGGATAATGTCGATAGAGCTATTAAAAAAGGCGCGGGTGGAGCCGGCGAAGCGCAGATAGAAAACGTTATGTATGAGGCCTATTTGCCCGGCGGTGCAGCCTTGTTGATCGAAGGGCTGACTGACAATACCAACCGAATGGTTTCGTCTCTGCGCCGAATTTTTAATAAATACGGCGGGTCACTGGCTAACCAAAATTCGGTTTTATGGATGTTTGACCGAAAAGGAATTTTGCGTTTGAGTGATTTGTCTAAAATTAGTGACCGTGAAGCCTTCGAATTAAAATTAATCGACCTGGGCGCCGAAGACATCAAAAATGAAGATGAGGCCTTGGCGATTTATGCCAGCCCGGAAAATTTACAAAAAATAAAAGAAGCCCTGGAGCAAGACGGGCTTAATGTCGATTACGCCGAAGTCGAATGGTTTGCAAAAAATTATATCAAAATCAACGCCAGTGACCAGAAAAAAGTTGACGCGATTTATGCCGAGCTGGATGAAGATCAGGATATTAATGATTATTATTCCAACATTGGCTAGTTGTCACAAAAGTCAAATTTTTACGTCTAATTTACTATGACAGGAATGTTTGTTAGACAAATCAATTTAAATAATAACCGCCAGCTGCGGACCTGATTTTATTTCAGATTTTTTCGCTTAAGGTCCGCTGTCAAAAATGGCGGATTTTTTATTTGTGCTTCCGTAGTCTTCCGACGCTGCGGTCGAGACAATTGTCTGTTCGCCGAACTCTGGGGTAGTCTAATTGGTAAGATGCTACGCTGTTAACGTAGATTTGTTGGTTCGAGTCCAACCCCCAGAGTTCGGCAAGTTTGTGCATCTGATCCACCCCTGTCAGGGTAGAGTCAATAAAAATAAGGGCTTTCTCAAACCCTTATTTTTATTTTTCTTCATTCCCATCTCTGGCCTGGAATGGGACTAGAACCCCTTGGAGGCTGTGGATAAATAAGCTTGATATATTGTAAAGTATACTTTACAATAAGTAATATATAATTAACATCAATATCTATGAATTACACAACATTTAAAAGAATCAAGATCTTAATAACGTCCTTTGTTGCTGCCACGGTGGCTATTGCCGTTGTTTATAATAATCTTCTATTAGCCCTGGCTGGCGTGTTGATTGGTATGATGTTTTTGTTCCTGGTAAGAAAAAAGAGTAAAACGGTTCTAGTTGATGAAAGAGTAAAGCTTGTTGGCGGTTATGCTGCTCGTATGACCTATATTATTCTGACCGTAACCACTGGCGTCTTGTCTTTGATTTTTACCTCGGCTGGCCAGCGTTCAAGCGAACCAAATTATGAAATATTAGGAATCGTTTTAAGTTACCTTACGTTATTAAGTGTAGCCTTGTATTCTATTTCATACAAATATTATAGTAAAAAATATGGCGGAGAAGATGACAAACAAAATTAAAGTTTTTCGGGCGATGCATAATCTGACTCAAGAACAGTTAGCCGAGAAAGTCGGCGTGACTCGTCAAACCATCATTGCCGTTGAAAAAGATAAATATATTCCATCATTAGAGTTAGCTTTTAAGATTGCCAAATTTTTTAATGAGAAAATAGAAAATATTTTTGATTATTTTTAATCACTTAATTTTATGGGGATTATAAAAAAATTAGACAAAAATTTAATTAGCTATATTGTCGGAATTGCTATTTTACTTTTTCTGTTTATATTTTTAATTACTTGCACGCAGATTGGTTTTGGCGTAAAAGAGAAATGTAAGTTAGCTCAAGAAAAATATGGCGGGGAGTGTGTTGAAGCCTTGATGAAATTAATTGATGACGATTCTACCCAGTATGGCAAGAATAGTGCAATTTGGGCGCTGGGTCAGTTGGGTGATAGTAGGGCATTACCAATCTTAGAGAAATATTATACTGGTCAGTTAAGTAGTCAAAGAGAAAAATGGAATGAAGGTATTAGTCAGTATGAATTATCCAAAGCTATTAAATTATTAAGAGGTGGTCTAAATATCAGCGCTTTTATTTGGCGAGGAGAATTTTAGTGAGTTCGAGTCCCATCGCTGTTTTTAATGAATAAAATAGATAACTTTTTCAAAGAAGCAAAATAATTATTTTTAACTATACAAAATTTATGAACAATAATGAGCAAAGCAAAGAATGTTGTCCCGAATTCAACGTAGAAAAATGGGACAAAAAAACAATAAGCTGGAATAATAAAAAATTCATTAAAGACACGATGCCAGAGTTTTTTCATATTCCTTTTCCACCTACGATTGCTAAAAAAATAACCAGAATGTGGCAAGCGGTAGAACAAGCTGGGGCAAGCGCGGCGAACAAAGAGGATACTTTGATATTGTTCCGTGACCCGACACCTTTTAAGGGCGAAATTTATATTTCGGTAGAAAAAGATGTTTCCGCGGAAAACAATGTCGTTATTTCCGGAAATTTTGTGAGTCGGATTTTTGACGGCGGCTATAATGATATACCGAAGTTTCTTAAAGTTATGAACGAATATTTAGCGGAAATGGAGAAAAAGGCTAAGGATTATTATATCCACTATGCTTATTGTCCGAAATGCGCCAAAAAATTCGGACATAATTATATGATCATTTTTGCGAAAGTATAAATCAGTATTAATTTAGTTCGAACATCGTCCGCGACGCAGAGCTATGACAAAATAAAAGGTTTATTGTGAGAGGTCTGGCGACTTTTTTATATTAGATTTTAATTAAAAAGATCAGCGGCCGTCCGTAGACGGCCGCTTTAGCGTTTGATGGGCCTCATGGTCTGGCCGTCGACTTCTTTTCTGGACGATCGACGAATAGACAGATCAACAGGGCCACTATTACCACCACAGCGCAGATGGCGATAGCAGCCTTGATGATTATAGCCAGGCCAATGATTGGCGCCAGGGATCGAATTCCATCATATGAAAACATAATCAGTCCTCCTCTGATATTTTTTATCAAATTTTTGTTATTTTGTCAACCGGCTTTTGTCCACTTGGCAGATTAATGTCTTTACGGTATTCTATAATCATTGAGGGCTACTACGCTCCCGAGACCTTTCCACGGCACCGCGCCTGCCGTAAAGGCAGGGTCTGTCTTTTAGACCCTTGGCCGGGAAGAATTCCTGGACGTGTGTAGCCCAATCATTTAAGGCAGTTACGAAGGGCGACTGTTCTTTGTTCGTGGGCTCGGTCCTCACAGAATCTTACGCAGACCAAGAACTCTCTACGTTCCTCGTCGGGAAGGGTCTGAGCGCAAGAAGAGGGTCTCCGAGCCCCTTTTCTTTTGCTTAAAATTGTCTTTTGGGCAATTTTTGTTATAATTAGATTAGCAAAGTATGGAAATTAATAATTTTATTAAAAAAATCAAGAAAAAATTGCGATCAGAAGGGAAAGAGACTTCTTTATTTTGGTTTTTAAGAATAGCCAGATTTTTTAAAAAAGTGGAGACTAAAATTAATTCAGAATTTGATTATCAATTGAATTTTATACAAAAAGTCATAAAGGCAACTGGGCCTCGGTTAGCCGGTTCGACGGAAGAGAAGAGAGGCGCGCAAATTATTGCCGAAGAATTTTCTAAAGTTGTTGGGCGTCCAGCGGCCATAGAAACCTTCAGATGTTATCCCAAATCTTCCATGGCCGCCATTCCTATTCTTTCGTATTTTATGCTTTTTTTATTAATTCCTTTGTATATATTTTTACCACTCGCGGGATTAATCGTCATGATCTGGCTTTTATTATTTTTCTTTGTGCAAATTATTCACTATTGGGGATTTTTTGATTTCTTGTTCGCCGCCAAAAAATCCCAGAATGTTTATAGCATTATTGAACCATTGAGCAATAAAAAAGATTTTACTTTGATTTTAGGTAGCCATATCGATAGCGCCTGGTCTTGGGGAAGATTATTTCATGGTTCTAAATATATTATTTTTAGAGTATTAACGATTATAATAGCAATTATTGGTTTTTTATTTTTCTCTGTTTTTCGCGTTGGTTTTATTGATATTCGCGAGGTGGTTTTTTCTTGGACAACATTAATTTCTGTTTTATTTATTCCGGGATTTTATTACGCTTCGCAAATAATAAATTTAAACAAGGGCGGCGCTTCACCGGGCGCTGGAGATAATTTATCAGGGGTGTCGGTCGGTCTTTGGTTAATAAAATATTATCAAACCCATCCAGAAAAATATCCTAAAAATTGTCGAATTGTTTTAGCCGCTTTTGGCGCTGAAGAACTAGGACTAAAAGGATCTAAAGATTTTGTCCAAAAACACAAAAATGATTTATTGGAAGGAAGTGTTTGGCTGCTGAACATTGACGGCCCCGGTCTTTCTAAAAATTTTTATATAGCCGAACAAGAGGTTGCTCTGGGAGTAAAACATAATAGCGATTTTTGCCGATTAGCTCATCAATCTTTAGAAGAACTGGGTATCAAGTCTCAGTTTTATAAAATTCCCGTAGGCGGAACCGATGCAGCGCCTTTTTCACAGGCCGGCATTAGGGCGATTACTCTAACAAATCAAGGAGTAGACTTATCGGGTCAGTATCACACTGCCCTTGATGATATAGATAGGTTAAATTTGGGCGTGGTAAAAAAAATGAATGAAGTTTGCGTAAAATTAATAAAAAAAATTGATGAATTTGTTCATCAAGCATAATTTAAAAATTATATTTTATGATTATTTTAGGCATTGATCCAGGTTTTGCCATTACCGGCTATGGCTTAATAAAATTTGAGCCTAGAACTCAAAAAATCGAAGTGCTTGACCAGGGCTGCATCAAAACATCTTTAAAAAATTCTTTTATTGATCGACTAATGATTATTTATGAACAAATGAACGAAGTGGTCAAAAAAAATAAGCCGGATAAAGTAGCTATGGAAAAAATATTTTTTGCCAAAAATATGAAAACAGCCATGCAGGTTGGCGAAGCCAGGGGAGTAATCAGTTTAGTTTTAGCTCAACACAAGTTGTCAATTTTAGAATTAACACCTTTGCAAGTAAAACAATCTTTAACCGGTTATGGTCAGGCGACCAAACAACAAATGCAAAAGATGGTAAAAATGGTTTTACGGCTTAAAGAAATTCCTAGGCCCGACGATGTGGCCGATGCTTTGGCCATTGCCATTTGCGCCAGCTGTTACAGAGAACATTAAAATTTCCCGCGAGCTAAAGTCAGGGCAAAAACTTTTTTCGCACCATTCGTTTTTAATAATTTAGCAACCTCTTCGAGCGTCGCGCCAGTGGTACAAACATCGTCGATTAAAACGATATTTTTATCTTTTAATTTGTGCGCGCCGACAACGCGAAAGGCATTAATGACATTTTTTAATCTTTTTTCTTTTGATAAGCTAGCTTGATTTTTTGTTGATTTAAAACGGATAATTGATTCGGTTTCTACCGGCCAATTGAATTTTTCGCCAATAATTTTTGCTATAAGCTCGGATTGATTAAAGCCGCGCTCGGCAATTTTACGCCGATGTAACGGTACGGGTACGACCAGGTCGACCAGAAAACAGCTGATAAAACTTGAGGGGACTAAAACATTTATCAATATTTGTGACAAAGGACCTATTAAATCCTTAATTAATTGATATTTCATTTTACCGATAGCTTTTTGTAATAGCGGTTGTTCGTAATTAGCCGCGAAGATCAAACCATCAAGCGACGTTTTATGTCGACAATTCGGGCAGGTTAGACCATGTTCAGAAGGTAGCCGGCAAATAGGGCAAACAAAATAATCCACCGGCTTAATTTTAGCCAAACAATCAGGACAAAGGTAAAAATTGTCTTGGCCGCAACCCAAACAATTAATAGGGAAAATCAAGTCCAATAAGTAATTCTTGATTTTGGTAATATTCATAAAAGTTATACACAATACCCAATAAAATCGATCTTTATATGTTTTATTATTTATATTATACTATAAAAAGCAAGGATTAATTAGATCTTACTTTTTTCTATGCTATTTTTTCGGAAAAAACAAAGTTATTTAGGAGTTGATTTGGGTAGCACTAGTATTAAATTGGTTGAATTGAAGTCGGAAAAAGGCGTGCCCACCTTGGTAACTTATGGCTATGCCGAGCGAGCCATGGGTGATATTGCGCGCGGAAATCCGGAAGAAACTCAGAAAAACGCCGTAGATCTGTTAAAAAAATTACACAAGAGCGCTGCTGCGACAAGTTATCGGGGCACTAGCGCTTTGCCAAATTTTTCCGTTTTTAATTCGGTTATTACTTTGCCGGTGATGTCCAAAAAAGAACTAGCTCAGGCCGTGACCTGGGAGGCGAAAAAATTTGTGCCTATACCCCTAGAAGAAGTTATTTTAGATTGGGAAATCATCGAAGAGGTGAAATCACAAATTAACGCTCCGGCTAAGCAGCCGGAAGCCAATCAAGCAGCCCCCGAAATAGAGGGACTGAGCGTCGGCCTCGGTTCTTCAGATAATCAGGCGCTTAAGCCGGCCGTAGCTACGGGCAAAGGAAAAAAGTTATATCGCATTTTGTTAACCGCGGCATCTCGTGCCTTGGTAAAAAAATACGTGGAGATTTTTCGTTTAGCGGATTTGCAACTGTTGGCCATCGAGACAGAGGCATTTGCTTTGGCGCGAGCCTTAGTCGGCAAAGATCAGGCCGTGACCATGATTATTGATACCAGCGCGGTGACGACGGATATTATTATTATTGAAAAGGGCATTCCAGTTTTAAATCGCAGTATTGATGTGGGTGGAGTTACTTTAACGCGCGCCATTGCCAATCTTCTTAATATTGATTTTAAGCGAGCCGAACAATTTAAAAGAGATGTGGGTCTTTCCGGCGCTTCTAAAATTCCCGGTATCATCGAGCAAACCCTAAAGCCAGTAGTAGAAGAGATAAATTATTCTTTAAATCTTTATCAAACTAAATCGGGACAAACGATTGAAAAAGTTATTTTATCAGGCGGGTCGGCTTATTTACCGAATTTAGATAATTATTTTTCCAAACTATTAAATGTCAAAGTCATTATTGGCGATCCCTGGTCGCGCATTGCCTATCCGGCCGATTTAAAACCGGCCTTACAGGAGATTGCGCCTAGATTTGCCGTGGCTCTTGGTTTAGCTTTAAGAGAAGTTGAATAATATGATTAATTTCGTACCTGAAGATATCAGACCGGTAGAGCCCAAAAAAAAGGGGCAATCTTCTGATTTTGAAATGGAGATGATTCAACCTGTTAAACAAGAAGAGCCTAAGCCAGAACCGCAGACCCCACCAGCTCAATCACAATCAAAGCCACTGGTTAACCCTTGGATTGGTGGTGGAATTAATTTTGGCACTGAAGCGACAACCGAGCAAACAAAATTAGACACGAGCGATTTATTAATGAAGGATGAACTGGGAATTGAACAGCCGGAAGAAAAACAGGCTAAACCCAAAACGCCGTTTACCGAAACTAAATTAGGGAAAATCGTCGTTAAGATTAAAAATTTCATCGTAAAAATAGTTTTGATCGTCGTTAAGCCGCCGAGGAGGCTGGGTATTAAAAAGGAAAAAAACAAAAAAAGAGATTTTTCAAAACCAGCCAGTTTTACGCCGAGCGATTTAGAGATCACTTTAATGCCAGAAGGAGTGCCGATGACCAAGAGGGCGGTTTATGAAAGAGTTTTAATTGTTTTGGCTATTGTTGCTTTTTTAGTTTCTGCGGTTTTTGTCAGCTGGAGTTTGGTAAACTGGCGTTGTGATTTAGCGCGAAACAAAGTAAACGAAATTAAAGGGGAAATGTCCATTGCCGAAGCTAAGATTAATGGCTATCAAGATTTGTTAAAGAATATCATTTTATTAGAAAAAAAGTCCGAGCTTGCCATTGCGCTTTTAGATAATCACGTTTATTGGACTAGATTTTTCGCTGTTCTTGAATCCTATACTGTGCCAGATGTTTATTATACTAGTTTTACTGCCCGGGCAGACGAAAAAATAGTTTTACCCACGGTTGGGCGCAATTTGGTTGCAGCGGTGCAACAATTGGCTGCTTTTTACAGCGCCACTGATTATATCAAGGAGGTCGCTATCACCGACTTAAACGGTAATACCAAAGAAGTTAATTTTAATACTAATTTAGTTTTACAGTCCGGAGTCTTGAATAAATAAAGGGCTAACGCCTCGCCTATCGGCAGACAGGCCTTCATTGCTCGCCTCGCTTAACGCAAGTCGAAGCGGGCCAACTCCGCCATTTGCCAACTGGTCCGCCGTTTGGCAGAGAAAAGAAAATATTTTTCTTTTCCCTTACTCATCTTAGCGATAATTCTATGAAAGGAAAATTTTCTGAATTATTATTGTTTCAATATTTTGCCCACTTTATTTTTTTATTGGCGGTGATAATTCTTTTGGGCGGTTATCTTATTTTTATTAAACCGAATCTAGCTTTACTGCGACCTGGCGCAGCCTTAGATGTAGCCAGCTATCAAAATATTTTAGATCAAGAAAAATCATATTTAGCTAAAGTTGAGAATTTAGAAAAAAAATATAATAGTTTAGATGCAACCAGAATTGAAAAGTTAGATTTTTTAATGAGCAGTAAGTTGGACGAACCGAGTTTATTATATTTATTCGAGGCCATTAATAACAAGGTTGGCGTTAAACCAGATTCTTTCACCTACAGCAGCGGCAAAGGGGTAACGCGAATAAAAATTAATTTTAGCAACAAAGATTACTCCGGTTTTAAAAATTATCTAAAAGCGCTCGAAGATAGCATCAGGCTTTTAGATGTCGAGAGTGTTCAAATGTCTGTAACACAAAGCAATTACTCGCTCGAAATAGCAGCTTACTATATAGAATAAGCATATAGTGAGATAAAAATAATTAAATTATTATGGAAAAGAAAATTGCCAGCATGCCAAAATCATCTATTAGTAAAGAGCAAATTTTAGTTATTATTCTGGCCATTTTGATTTTGGTGATTTTGGCTTTATTGATTAAGGGCTTTGTTCTTCCCCGTTTAACGCAGTCAGTCATAGACACTGAAGGGCCCAAGGCGCCGGCATTTTTAAGCGCACCATTGCCTTCTTTAAATCAGATAGAAAAGGCGCTTCAAAATCCAAAATTGGATGAGTTAAAATTTTATCCACTTGAATCTTCCGGTTCGACATCGCCAGCCAAGCAGGAAACCCTAGAAGAATTGGCCAGACGCATGAAAATAGAAAAAATTGGCCGTCCCAACCCATTTCTACCATTTGATCAAACTAAGTAATACGGACTTAATAATATGCAAAAATAATGGGCAGGTTCCTCCCTGTTGCCAAACTACCGCTTGCGAAAAAACAAATTCATTTTTCATATTTGACAATACAATTATTTTTGCATTAAATTTTTCGAGCATTTAATATAAATATTGCATGCCCATACTTAATAAAGTCAGCCAACTTTTATTCAATCGAAGCAAAATTTCGGCTGATCAATTTAAAAAATTGAACGATGAGGCCTTGGCAAACAATGTTAGCCCTGATGAAATTTTAGAAAGAAATCATTTGGTTCCTGAAGAGGATTTGGTTCGCGCCAAGAGTGAGGTTTATGGCCTGCCGATCGCCGATCTGTTTGGTTTGAGCGTTGATAAAGAATTATTAAAAATATTACCCAAAGAACTAGCCGAAACCTATCAAATGGTCGTGTTCGGCCAGGAAGATAATTCTTTGAAGGTCGGCCTATTGAATCCGGGAGATTTTAAGTCTAGAGAGGCCATGGATTTCGTGGCTAAGGCCAAGAACTT
Source organism: Patescibacteria group bacterium (assembly GCA_028715115.1). Lineage (NCBI taxonomy): Bacteria > Patescibacteria group bacterium. Next base: position 275,657 of record JAQUSN010000001.1, read on the forward strand.
AAGCGTTAAGTATTTTATTGCCGCGCCGACCGCGTTAAAAAATATTTTAGCTCAATATAGCGGTTTAGCCGCTGAGGTAGAAGAGGCCCTGGGCGGCATTTCGGATCGTTTTGCGCCGTTAATTCAAGAAGGGAAAAGCTGGGCCGAGGTCGGCCTAGAAGACGTTAATCAAGCGGCGCCAGTTACTAAATTAGTATCCTCAATTTTAAAATACGCGGTTGATAATAAAGCTTCCGATGTTCACATCGAACCCTTTGGCGATAAGACCAGGGTTCGTTATCGTATTGATGGTATCTTGCGTTCGGTTGCCATGTTGCCTGGTCATATCCACTCGGCCATTATTTCAAGGATTAAAGTCATGTCCAATCTTAAATTGGATGAAACCAGGATTCCTCAAGACGGCCGTATTAGAATTGTCATCACTGGTCGCAAGATAGACCTAAGAGTCGCCACCTTGCCACTTCTAGAAAAAGAAAAAGTGGTTATGAGAATTTTAGATCCAGCCCAAAAAATATTTACGCTTGAAGATTTGGGTTTCTGGGGATATGCATTAGAAATAATGAAAAGAAATCTTCTTAGGCCGCACGGCATGTTCTTGGTCACTGGTCCGACTGGTAGCGGTAAAACAACAACGATTTACGCTATACTTAAAATTTTAAATAAAGAAAAAGTAAACATTATTACCCTAGAAGATCCGATCGAATATTACATGGAGGGTATTAACCAGTCGCAAGTTAAGCCCGACATTGGTTATAGTTTTGCCTCCGGTATTCGTTCGGTTGTTCGTCAAGACCCTAACGTCATCATGGTGGGCGAAATTCGAGACAACGAAACCGCCGAACTGGGCACTCATGCCTCATTAACGGGTCACATTGTTTTGTCAACCTTGCACACCAATGATGCCTTTGGTGCTATTCCCAGGTTGATCGACATGAAAATCGAGCCATTCTTAATCGCTTCTTCGGTTAATTTGGTTTTAGCCCAAAGGTTAGTCAGAAAGATTTGCGAATTTTGCCGTGAACCAGTAGAGATTAGCCCGGAAATGGAAAAAGAAATAATCAAAAGCTTGACTGGCATTAAAGATGTTAATTTAGAAGAATTTCGTGACACTAAAACTGGCCGATTAAAATTTTATCATGGACGTGGCTGTGCCCGTTGCGGACAGGAGGGCTATAAGGGGCGAACGGTTATTTTCGAAGTTTTGGAAATAACCGAGGAAATGAAAAAAATTATTGTCGAGGGCTGTAAGATAGACGACGCCAAGGCTGAGTTTAAGCGGCAGGGGATGTTAGAGATGCGTCGCGATGGCTACATTAAGGCTCTAAGGGGGGTTACAACGATCGAAGAGGTCATGCGTGTGGCCATGGAATAATTTATAATTAGATAATTTGCCATATTTTAATTCTTAATGCGGATTATTTATGGATACTCAAATAGAAGTTATTTTTAACCAAATATTGGTTTCTTGTTTAGAGCAGAAAGCTTCTGACCTATTTTTATTCCCCGGACAAAAACCATATATCCGGGCAGAGGGGGTGGTGAGAGACTTAAATAAGGCGCAGATTGTAGCTGCTAATTTTATTGAAGGTATTTTGGCTCGACTTTTAACGCAGGAACAACAAGAAATACTAAAAAAACAAAAACAGCTGGTTTTTAGCCGTGAATTAGGCAAAAATCATCGCGCCAAAATAAACGTATTTAGACAAAATAACTTATCGGCCATTGCCATAAAATTATTTTCAAATCAAATCATTTCTTTAGAACAATTAAAACTACCCAAGCTTGTTACTGAAATGGCGTCTTTAAATAAAGGATTGATTATTATCAGTGGGCCAAGGGATTCGGGCCGATCAAATTTAATGGCAGCCATGGTAGATTATATAAATAAGAACAAGTCAGTACATATTGCTACAATTGAAAAGCCGATAGAATATTTATTTATGAATGGGAAGAGCCTAGTTGAACAAAGAGAGGTTTCTCGAGATGTGGTTAGTTTTCAGGACGGCATTAATTCTATAGATGATCGCAGTGTTGATGTCTTGGTTTCGTCGGGAATCGAAAAACCCGATCAAGTATTTGACTTATTAAAAATTTGTCAAAAAAGTATTTTGGTTTTTCTTTTAATGGAAGCCGACAACAGTTCCAGCGTGATTCAACAGGTTCTTGAGGGTGTCGAACCGTCAAAACATGGATTGATAAAAAATCTTTTAGCTGATAATTTGGGCGGAATAATTTGTACGCGCCTGGTTCCTAAAATAGGCGGCGGAAGAATATTGGCCCTAGAGGTTTTAAATGGCTCTCCGATGCTTAAAAATTTAATTCGCGAAGGCCGCGCCTTACAGCTAAAAAATATTTTCCAGGTGGCGGAAAAAGAACTTTCAATATCCTTGGATAGATTTTTGGCGGATTTGGTAAAATCAGGAGAAGTTAATATAGAAGAGGCTTTAAAGCAGGCGACTGATCCGGAAAACCTTAAATCAATGACTAACCTTAATTAGCGACTATGGAATTTGTTTATAAAGCAAAAAGCTTAGACGGAGAAACGGTTAATGGTACTATTGATGCGCCTAATGAGCGACTGGCTGCCGAAAGTTTAAGCAAGCAAGACTTGGTCTTGTTGTATTTGGGAGAGAAAAAAGCCACTGGACTAAAAATGAACATCAAAATACCCTTCATTGATTCGATTAAGGGTAAAGATTTGGTTGTTTTCTCTCGACAATTGGCGGTAATGGTATCGGCCGGAGTGCCCTTGGTGCGAGCACTTGAAGTTTTGGTTAATCAAACGACTAATCGAATTTTGCGCCGAATCGTTTCCGAAATTTCTTCTAACATCCGCGGTGGCGTAAGATTGTCATCTGCTTTGGCAAGCTATCCTGATGTTTTCGATAATTTTTATGTAAACATGGTCAGAACGGGTGAAACATCTGGTAAGTTAGACGAAGTATTGAATTATCTAGCTGACGAGCAAGAGAAGAATTTTGATTTAACCAGCAAGATTACCGGGGCAATGATTTATCCGATTTTTATTTTATGCGCCGTGGCGGCCGTAGTTTTTGTCATGATGACTTTCGTGGTTCCGAAATTAACTTCAGTTTTAACTGAATCCGGGGTGCCCCTGCCTCTACCGACAAAAATTATGATCACCGTGGCTGGTTTTTTTGCCAGCTTCTGGGTTTATATAATTATTATAGTTATCGCCGTTGTGCTATTCTTGAGATTTTGGACAACTAAAACTCGGCCGGGTAAATATACATGGCATTGGATAAAATTACACATACCTGTTTTGGGATCGCTTTTTCAAAAAATTTATATTGTTCGCTTCACCAGGTCGTTATCTACGCTTTTAGTCGGCGGTGTGCCGCTTAACTTAGCCCTAAAAATTGTCGCTAACGTCGTTGATAATATTATTTATAAAGATTTAATTTCGCAAACCGTTAAGGCTGTTGAAGATGGCTATTCTGTTTCAACCGTTTTTGTGCGTTCAAAAGAAATGCCGCAAATGTTGTCGCAAATTATGGTCGTCGGCGAACAGACCGGACAACTTGATGCGGTTTTGGATCGCATGGCTAATTTTTATGCCAGAGAAATTGAAAATATTTTGGGTCGCTTGACTACTTTGCTCGAACCAGTAATCGTAGTTTTACTAGGCGTTGTAGTGGCCGGTATTGTCGCGGCAGTCATCATGCCCATGTATAACTTGGCCAATGCTATTCAATAAAGAGGGGGCTCGTAGCTCAGCGGTAGAGCGTTCGGTTCACATCCGAAAGGTCAGAGGTCCGACCCCTCTCGAGCCCACCAATTTTTTTTAAATATATGGAATTAAGTGATTTTAGCTATCAATTACCCAAAGAGCTGATTGCTCAACAATCAAAACAGCCTCGAGATCATTCGAGGCTGATGGTTTTAAATAGGAAAACCGGCGCAATTATACATGATTATTTTTATAATCTGGATAAATATTTAATACCTGGTGATTTATTGGTGGCAAATGATTCTAGAGTTATTCCGGCTCGTTTAATTGGGCGCAAAGACACGGGCGGACAAGCAGAAATATTATTATTATCGCCGCTTAACGAGTCAACTTGGCGGGTTTTAACTAAAAATTGCCGAGCCCAGCAGGTCATCACTTTTAGCTGTTGGAAATTTTTTAAAAAATATAAATTAACAGCAGAGATTGTTAAGTTAAACAATGACGGCACCGGTGAGGCAAAGTTTAATCTTAGTGGTGAGTCACTAATGAGCATTATTAATTTTTTTGGCGAGGTTCCGACGCCGCCTTATATAAAAAAGAAATCAAACTTGAAAGAATATCAAACTATTTATGCTTCGGCTAATGGTTCAGCAGCCGCGCCAACCGCCGGCTTTCACTTCACGGATAAATTAGTTAAAAAATTAAAAAAGCAAAAAATAAATTTAGTTTTTATAACTCTACACGTTGGTTTGGGAACATTTTTACCAGTGAGAAGTAAAAAAATAGAGGATCATTTTATCCATCAGGAGTGGGCGCAGATATCTCCCAAGGCGGCAAAGATAATTAATCAAGCAAAGTCAGAGAACCGCCGGATTATTGCCATCGGAACAACCACGGTTCGCACCTTAGAGAGTTTTTGTAATAAAGATTTTGTTCAATCGGGGAGTAAGTGGACTGATATTTTCATTTATCCTGGCTATCAATTTAAATTAGTTGACGCTATGATTACTAATTTTCATTTGCCAGAATCGACCTTATTAATGTTGGTAAGCGCTTTTGCGGGTAAAGATTATATTTTAGAGGCTTATCGATCGGCAATCGAAAATGAATATCGTTTTTATTCTTTTGGCGATGCCATGTTGATTTTATAAGATTTTTAATGGCATTTTAAAAGAGAAAGAATTAAAATTTTAGAAAACAAAATGTTCGTCTTGTGGACGAACATTTTGCAAAAATATTTTTTCAGTTTCTATTTTCTCTTTTTGCCGTGTTTTTTGGTTTTTTTTGTCTTTTTGGTTTTTTTAACTTTTTTTGTCTTTTTTGCTTTTTTCTTTGCCATAGTTCCTCTTAGTTATTTATCCAAGAGTTTTGGATAAATATTTTTTTAAATCGACCTAATCATATTTAAATTATAAACTAAAAAATAAAAAAAATCACAAAAAATCTGTGGATAACTTCAAAAAATTTAAACGACACTCGGGAGCGTTTTTCGAAAAGATAAAAAATTTTACGCCCTTATTATTTTTATTTAAAGTTTTATTGCTAAACGAGCGAGTGAACAGAAAAAATAGGGATTTTTTCTGTTCCGATTCGCCAACCGGCGGAAGCGTTGGCAAAATAGGGCTGATATTCGTCACTTATCTGCTAGTATATCACGATTATTACGGTCCTCTTCTGCTCGCGAGGCGAATGGGCCTGGGACTTGCCCTGCAGTCGAATACCCTTTATAATCTAAAAGGTAATTTTAAATAATTTTTATGCCTAAAAGAATTTATTTGGACTTTGCGGCTACTACGCCACTCGACAAACGCGTTTTTGAAGCAATGAAACCCTATTTCGGGGATGTTTTTGGCAATCCTTTCAGCTTACATCAATTTGGGCAAGAAGCGCGCGCCGCCATTGAGTCGGCTAGAGCCAGAGTTGCTGATTTAATTGGCGCCCAATCCACAGAGATAATCTTTACCAGCGGTGGAACCGAGGCTAATAATTTTGCCATTAAAGGCGCAGCTCATACCTTAGGTCAGAAGGGGAAAAGAATTATTACTACGGCTATTGAACATCACGCTGTTTTAAATCCTTGTAAATTTCTGGCAAGCCAGGGTTATGAAATAATTTATTTAAAACCCGATCAACAAGGAATTATAAATGCCGAAGAATTAAAAAAAGTCTTAAATGAAGAGACTATATTAGTTTCAGTGATGCACGCAAACAATGAGATGGGTGCTATTCAGCCGATTAAAGAAATAGCCGAAGTAATTAAAAAATTTAAAGGCAATAAAAATTATCCGTTTTTTCATGTTGATGCCGTGCAAACCGTCGGACATTTGCCGATAGATGTAAAAGATGTGGAAGTAGATTTTCTTTCCATGTCAGCACATAAATTTTATGGGCCTAAAGGAGTTGGCGCTTTATACATAAAAAAAGGAATTAAGATTGAGCCATTGCTTCATGGCGGCGAACAAGAAAGAGGGCAAAGGGCTTCGACAGAGAATACGCCTGGCATTGTTGGTTTTGGTCGGGCGGCAGAATTAGCCAAAAAAGAAATGAACACAGAAAATCAGAAATTAATAGAACTTAGAGATTATTTTATTAAAGAGATAATAAAAAAAATTAAAGACGTTATTTTGGTCGGCCATCCGGCTAAACGTTTACCCAATAACGTAAATTTAAGCTTTAGTGGCGTGGAGGGCGAGGGCATGCTTTTGTCCCTGGATTTAGTTGGCGTAGCCTGTTCAACTGGTTCAGCCTGTTCTTCAAACACTTTAGAGCCATCGCATGTTGTTTTGGCCATGGGTCTAGGGCACGAAGTTGCCCATTCGTCTTTACGCTTTTCTTTGGGCAAACAAACCAATAAAAAGGAATTGGACTATACTATTAATCAATTAATAAAAATCGTCGATAAATTAAGGAAAATGTCCCCTTTAGTAAAATGAGTTTTTAATTTATAAATTTTAAAATTTATGACATATTCTCAACAAGTAATGGACCATTTTACCCATCCGCGCAATGTGGGCAAAATGGACAATCCTAGCGGCGTAGGCAAGGTTGGTAATCCGGTCTGCGGCGACGTTATGGAGTTGTATATAAAGGTAGAAGATGACAAAATAGTTGATGCTAAATTCCAGACCTTTGGCTGCGCGGCGGCCATTGCCACTAGTTCTATGGTAACAGAATTGGTTAAGGGCAAAACCATCGAAGAGGCGCTTAAAATCAGCAATCAGACAGTTACTGAAGCCTTAGGTGGCGTTCCGCCGCTAAAGCGACATTGTTCTGTTTTAGCCGAAGAAGCGCTCAAAAAAGCAATTGAAGATTATCTTAGTCGTTCGTCCGCGAAAGCCGACTCAAAGAGTATGGCTTGAGTGGTTACGACGACTTAGACCCGTTATTTTTTTTATTTAATAACAAAACATTCTTTTTCAGGGTCAGCAGAAAAATAGTTTATGAAAAAAGGGGAATTAGTTGCCGTAGCCATGAGTGGCGGCGTTGATAGCAGCGTCGCTGCTTTATTATTAAAGAAACAGGGCTTCTCTGTTATTGGCATCACCATGAAATTAATCGGTGATAAAAAAAACGAAGCCGCGCGTGCGGCGCGGCGAGTTTGCACAGAACTAAACATTACACATCATGTTGTAAATTTTAGCCAATCATTTAAAAAATGCGTAATTGATAATTTTGTCAAAAAGTATCAGCAAGGCCTAACGCCGAATCCTTGCGTAATTTGCAATGAAAAAATAAAATTTGATTTATTATTAAATTACGCTCGCCAGCTTGGCGCCAGACATTTAGCCACCGGCCATTATGTGCGCCTCAAAACAAACAAAAATAACGGCTATGAGCTATTTATAGGAGAAGACAAAAACAAAGATCAGTCATATTTTTTGTATCGCCTGCGCCAAGAGCAATTAAAATATCTTTTTTTTCCGCTCGGTGATTTAACCAAAAATCAAGTGCGTCAAATAGCCCAAAAAAATAAATTATTTACAGCAAAACGAGAAGAGTCACAGGAAATTTGTTTTGTTCCCGACGATAATTATCGCCAATTTTTATTAAATAACGGGCTAATTAATAAGCCAGGGAAAATTATTAATAAAAATAAAAAAATTATCGGTTATCATCATGGGCTATTTAATTATACGATTGGCCAAAGAAAGGGATTGGGTATTAGTAACCCCAGACCCCTCTATGTTGTTAAAATTGATATTAAAAAAAATCAGTTAGTAACGGGTGAGGACAAAGAATTATTAAGTGATAAGTGTTTGGTTAAAAATGTCTCTTGGGTAAACGGTAAACCACCGAAAAAAAATTCTAAAATTACGGCTAAAATTCGTTATCACAGCTTAGCAACTAGGGTGAATATCAAAAAAGATGGCGTTAATTATATTTGTTATTTTGTAAAAAAACAACGCGCTATTACGCCTGGCCAGTCGATTGTTTTTTATCAGGGGCAGCGTCTTTTGGGCGGCGGAATTATCAATCGGAGCTATTGATTAAAGCAAATAAATTTGATATTATATATCAAGTCTCTGAACAAGGCTGCGGGATCGTCTAACGGTAGGACAGCAGCCTTTGGAGCTGCCTATCCTGGTTCGAATCCAGGTCCCGCAGCCTTGTTCGGAAGTAAGTCTAACGGCCCGCCCCGTAACGCCTGAGCGTAGCGATGGCGGGCGGGTAGGACAGCAGCCTTTGGAGCTGCCTATCCTGGTTCGAATCCAGGTCCCGCAGGCTTGGACGCAAGCGCGTAGAAGGTTAGGCGTTTTATCCTTTAATTCGAGGCTTTTTGAGCCTTGATTTTTTATAAAAATTTTGCTATAGTGTAAATACAGCCATAAGGAGGCTTTATAATGAATACAATCGTAACTTCCTCCCGAAAGATGTTATGGCAGATCCTGGCTCGATTGATTCCCAGGCCTAAACTCAGGGCGCTTGGTTATGAGTATGCCTTTAGGCCCGAAAGCCTCGAGGCATTCCAACTCGTGGCCGACATCGGTCCGGCGCCTAGGTATTTTAGGCTTGAGTTTCATCCTTTCATGCATGCTGATGAGTGTCAGGCGGGCGAACCGTGGAGTGTGTCCGGCGACGAAGTGCGTCGTCGGGCCTTAGGAGAAGAGGGCGAGGCAGCTGGTCAGGCTATTGCTGAAGTGATCATGAGAAATCCCGATGAGCTAAGGGCTCTGATTGGATCTGGTCGAGCTACCGGGCTGATCATGAGGGATGTTGATAGAGAGCAGACCATGCCTAGAACTATTCTTTTCCCGGCCACGGTTTGGCAACACAAGGACGGCACTCAGTTCGTTCTCGCCATAATCTGTCCGGGAACCAGGCGCCAGAGACTGGTGTTTATTTCCTTGAATCAGCAATTCTGTGGGCCAGGATGTTGCACCGCGCATTTTCGGGCGAGATAGCTCATCCGTCTAGCTCCTGCCGTTTCATTGCGGCGGGAGTCTTTATATTTTTTTAATTTTAAAGAATAAAGAAAGAGGCCCGCAGGGGCCTCTTCTGGTTTATATCTGCTCGATCAACCTCCAATGATCGTGCCGATGAACTCCTGGCCTTCCAGGAGCTTCTTCAGATTGTTCAGGTCACCGGAGACGACCGCGACCTGGATGTTCCACTGCCGGGCCAGTCTGCTGGCTACTGGGTCGAAGGGGGTCGAAAGTCCGGGCGTCCATTCTTTGGGAATGAAGCTCAGATATTGCTCCCAGGTGAGATGGTCGAACGGCTTGGCGCTTGGGTGCTTCCGGGGGTCTTTATCGAAAACTCTGAGAACGTTGCTCACGTTGATGACCAGGTCGGCCATTGCCGTGCGGGCCCTCTCCACTGCGCACCAGTCTGTCGAACGGCCCGGCTTAAAACCGTGGCCGATGATTACTGGCTTGCGAGTCTTTACCGCAGCCGAGGGATCTCTGATCAGCAGACGATAGGCCTGATTTCCCAGGGCTACCTGCAAGAGTCGCGCGTTGAGCACCGTAGCTTCGATACCCACCTGGTCTCGCAGGGCGAGAACTTGCCGGGCCTTAGCCAGGCCGTTGTACCGAGAGCTTCTTTGCGCAAGCATCTCGGCAACCCGGTTATAGGCTCTGGCGGTTGATCCACCACCGACCGTGACCAAATACTGATGGTCGCAGCTATGGTCGATCAAGAGCTCAGCGAACGTGTGGACGAACCAGGGGTCTAGGCTGATGCCCATACCCCGTTTAACGGTCACCTTCGGGTTAACCATCGAGCCTCCCAAAGAGACGGAGACCCGTCGGCCTACTTTCAGTATTGGCACTAATCCTCCTTTACGGATTTCTATGTTGATATTGAAATAATAGCGTTTTTTGCTTGATTTGTCAAGGGATTTAATTAAAAAATTTTAATATTTTTTAATTAAATTTTTGATAACATAAAAACCGTGAGTTAATCGCGGTTTTGTTTATAAGCGAACCCTCGGGCAGGACGCCCGAGGGGTTGAAATGAACTCTGCTAGACTGCCAGGATGGTTCCTTCAACCACCCCTTTATTGAAGACGAGAGCAACGCGAGCGAGTCGCGCCAGTGTCTTGTTGCCAGGGTCGACGTCACGGACCTTTCGGCCATCATGGCACTCCAGTTGACCGAAGAGGGTCAGCACTCTCTCGTCACTGGCCGCCAGCGGAGAGAGACTTCGAATGCGGATGCCGATTCTTCCGTATTCGCTCTGGAATGTTACGATTGGCTCCTTCGCCGGCGAACAGACCAAGAGCGTCATTCTGGTTATGAAGGCCACTGCGTCAGGGGAGTAGGTCACGGCTACGCCGAGAGACAGCGCACCTTGCAGCACGTCTAACTTTTCCTTCGCTGGGCTATCTGTTGTTGGCATAGATCCTCCTTTGTATGATTATATTATATCATTTCTTTGGCCTTTGTCAATAGACTGCTTGTCAGGTATATTTTTATCTGTTATAATCCTATTTATTGTTTTTATGATTGAAGTTAAAAATTTAGTGAAAAAATTCGGTAATTTTGTCGCAGTTAATAATATCTCCTTTTCAATAGACAAAGGAGAAATTTTTGCATTTTTGGGGCCAAACGGGGCCGGTAAAACTACAACTATAAAAATGTTGACCACCCTGCTTCATCCGACTAGCGGCGAGATACTTTTAAACGGTTATAATCCGCTAACGCACCCCAGTCAAGCTCGCTGCTCTTTTGGTATAGTTTTTCAAGATCCGAGCCTAGACGATGAATTAACGGTTTGGGAAAACCTAGACTTGCATGGCGTTTTATACAGCGTGGAGAAGAAAATTCGCCGTGAAAGAATGGAAAATTTACTAAAATTAGTAGAGCTTTGGGACAGAAAAGATAGTTTGGTTAAAACATTTTCTGGCGGTATGAAGCGGCGTCTAGAAATCGCCCGCGGGTTAATTCATCATCCGACGATTTTATTTTTAGACGAGCCAACGCTTGGCCTTGATCCGCAGACCCGCAATCATATTTGGAATTATATAAAAGATTTAAACGCTAAAGAGAAAATTACAGTTTTTTTAACCACGCATTATATGGACGAGGCGGATAAAATGGCTAATAAAATTGCCATTATTGATCAGGGTAAAATCAGTGCCCAGGGAAGTTCGGCGGACTTAAAAAAACAAACAGGCAAGGATTCTTTAGAAGAAGCATTTTTAACTTTAACCGGCCATAATATTCGCGAGGGGGGCGCGGATAAACTAGCCATGATGAGAATGTTTCATAGATAGGAGTTTGGGTTACTCCGCCTTGGCGGAGTGCTCAAAATTATACCTGCCTGCCGGCAGGCAGGGAAAAAATTTATTCACTTCATTCTAAATTTTTTAATAATTTTGGCATGCAAGTTATTTATATTCTTTGGTTAAGACAAATTAAAAGATATTTACGGTCAAAATCGAGAATTGTCGGCTCGCTTGGTCAGCCTTTATTATTTTTAATTGCTTTAGGTTTTGGGTTCGGACCGATTTATCAGCAAGCTGGCGGTGGTAATTATTTGCAATTTTTAACGCCGGGCATTATTGCCATGAGTATTTTATTTACCGCGCTATTTTCCGGTATTGAAATAATTTGGGATCGGCAGTTCGGATTCTTAAAAGAAACCATGGTTGCTCCGGTTTCTCGCCTTAAAATTATGCTTGGCCGGACCTTGGGCGGCGCTACCGTGGCCACTTTACAGGGCTTGATAGTTTTTATTATTTCTATGCTAATAGGCTTTCACTCAGAGAGGCCAGCTTTGATTCTTTTAACTGTTTTTATAATGTTTTTTATCGCGCTTTTATTTGCTTCGTTGGGTACCGTCATTGCCGCTTTGCTGAAAGATATGCAAGGATTTCAATTGATTATGAATTTTTTGGTTATGCCAATCTTCTTCTTGTCCGGCGCGCTTTTCCCACTCAAAGGCTTGCCGCCCGCGATTGGCACCATTACGAGGTTTGATCCGCTTTCTTATGGAGTAGACGCCCTAAGAGGGTCCTTGATTGTTGGTGGCAGTCATTTCGGTCTGTTAACCGATTCGATAGTGCTGGTTTTAATCGTAGCTGCTTTGCTTTATTTGGGCAGTTATTTATTTTCCAAAATGCAGGCTTAAAAATTTAGTAAAACTAAAATCGGTTTTTGTTAAACCGATTTTTAATATATATAATTTATTAGAAAGCAACAGGAACAGGATTAACCAAATTAATATTAACCATTGCTTCGTTATTATTATCAATGTCGTCGTAGGCTACAATTTTTATTTGATGAGGGCCGGAAGAATATCCGCTTACATTTATAGGGCATGACCAAGGAGCACTATAAGAAATAGCAGCTTGATTATTATCAAGGAAGCATTCGACGCGGTTAATTCCGCGCGGCGCGAAAGCGGCGATGTTTACATTAATTAATTGATCGCTAACATAGGCTGCTTCGCTTGGGGAGGTGATAGTGACTGATGGTTTATTGGCCAAGGTGTGTACGTCATCATATTCGGTTGGCGGCAAATCAGCTTTAATATTATTTTTTGTCATCCAATTACGCACGGCTTCTTCCCAGCGGCTATATTGGGGGTCGCTAGACGGATTTATTGGGACTGGGCCGTTAGGATTGTTCTTGTCGACGTATTGCAAAATACTATGATAATCATGATAAGATTTTTCTATAATATAACTAGCGGGCGTTAACTCGGTCGCCAGTTTGCCCGACGCTTTATCAATTTTGACCATAGTTTTTCCAGGAACATCGCCAATTAACACTGGATTGCCAGGGTTAACCGGATCTGGCGAGGTAAAATATTCAATAGGTGAATTTGCCAAAGCGCGAACCATGAAATTATGCCAAATCGGCGCAGCTACTACAACGCCATCAGCCTGTTTTTTCATTTGAGCGTTGTCATTATTGCCAACCCAAACTCCGCAGGCTAAACTCGGCGTAAAACCCATAGTCCAACCATCAACCCAATCATTGGTCGTGCCTGTTTTGGCCGCGACTGGTCGGTCGCCCAAATAAAGAGGCGAGTTGGCGCCGAATATAAATGTTCGGGCCTGGTTATCAGTTAAAATACTATTAGTTAATCGGGCCACTTGCGTCGGCAAAACTTCCTCAGGTTGATAGTCACTATTCTTCCACTCTTCCAAGACGTTTCCTTGGCTATCTTCAACTTTCAAAATTGCGCTGGTGGTAATTTTTTTGCCCTCACGCGCCAAGGTGGCAAAGGCTTGAGTATGCTCTAATAATTTTACTTCTGCTCCGCCCAGAGCTAGCGATAAACCATAACGACTCGGATCGTTCAGGGTCGTGTAGTCCATTTTTTGCGCTAAGTTTAAAACATTATTTACGCCAGTTAGGTATAGAGTTTCTACGGCAGGAATATTAAGCGATCCGGCCAGGGCTTGGCGCATAGTGACGGGCCCGCGTTCTTTGCCGTCATAATCATGCGGGATATAATTTTTTCCATTTGGCCCGGCTGGACCAAAATTAGTTTCAACGTCAAAGAGCGGCGTATCTGGTGTATAGCCCTTTTCAAAAGCGGCACTATAAATGATTGGTTTGATTGATGAGCCGGGTTGTCGCGGGCTTAGGGTCACATTAACTTGTCCATCAATAGAGTCATCAAAGAAATCTTTAGAGCCGACCATAACCAGAATTTGTCCAGTTTTAACATCAAGCGCCACCATGGCCGCGTTATTGGCGCCAAAGTTTTTTGCGTTTTTTTCTGCCTGTTTAGTCACTTCTTCTTCAGCAATTTTTTGTTTTTCAACGTCGAGCGTAGTTGTGATTTTCAGTCCGCCCTGTTCTACCAAGCGTGTGCCGTATTTTTCTGATAATAATTCTTTGATATACATGACAAAATGAGGCGCTAAGATGCTTTCATGTCTGGGCGCTATTTTTTTAAGCGTATCAATATTCTTTGCGGCTTCGGCGCGTTCGTTATTAATATAACCATCTTTAACCATTAAATCTAAAATAAAATTTTTGCGGCCGACTAGCTCGTCGCGATGTTCTCCGTTAGGCGAATAATAGGTCGGTGCTTTGGGTATGGCCGCCAAAAGAGCCGATTCATCCAGGGTCAGGTCGCGGGCTGATTTAGCAAAATACATTTGGCTGGCCTCTTCAATGCCATAGGCATTGGAACCATAGGGAATCTCATTAAAATACATTTGTAAAATTTGATCTTTAGAGAATTTTTTTTCAATTTGATAGGCTAACAACAATTCTCTAATCTTTCTCGTATAACTTTTAGTATTGGTTAATAGGGCATTTTTAATGAATTGTTGGGTAATCGTTGAACCGCCTTGCGCTTTTCTTAAATTGATAATATCGGTAATAACGGCCCGAACGATACCCCTTAAATCAAAGCCGGGGTGTTTATAAAAATCTTTGTCTTCAACTACGATAGTGGCGTAAACCACGTCGCGAGGAATATCTTGGAGGGGAATAAGTGTGCGGCGTTGATCGGTAAAAATTTCATAAAGTAATGTTTTGCCGGTGCGGTCATAGATTTTAGTGCTTTGAGCGATCGACCGATCCAATAATTTATTCGGATTAGGCAAGGTGATGCCTAGCCAGACAAAATTTAAAATTAAAAAAACTACGCCCAAAATAGCCAAAAGTAAAATAAAAAGAAATAATCTTTTCATTATTCCGCCTTTGACCTTATGAACGCCTTTAATGGCTTGGCTTCTCCAGTTTGACAGTTTTTTCTTCATAATAAAGATTTAACGCGTTTAGTATAACAGAACAAAAATTTAAGGCAAGCGAGCTTGCCAGTTGACCTTATTTCTTAAATCCGTTATATTTTAAATAATATGATAAATACAGATCAAGTTAAAATTGAGCAATTACTTAGCCGTGGCGTTGAAAATGTTTATCCTAATCGCGAATTTTTGGCTAAACTTTTATCATTGGGCAAACGATTGACCTTATATACTGGTTATGACCCGACTGCGCCGACCCTGCACATTGGCCACGCTATTACTATGTTAAAATTGCGCGAATTTCAGGATTTGGGACATAAGGTTATTATGTTGATTGGAGATTTTACCGGTATGATTGGCGATCCGACCGACAAGAGCGCGACGAGAAAACAATTGACGCGGCAACAGGTTTTAAATAATTGCCAAGAATATAAAAAACAAGCTTCGACTATTTTAAATTTTAAAGGCAAAAATCCGGTTGAAGTAAAATATAATAGCAAGTGGCTGGCAAAATTAAACTTTGCTGATGTTTTGGAGTTAACTTCCCATTTTACGGTTCAGCAAATGTTAGTTAGAGACATGTTTCAAGAAAGAATGAAACAGTCGCGGTCAATTCATGTTCACGAATTTTTATATCCGGTGATGCAGGCTTATGACTGCGTGGCTATGGATGTTGACGGAGAAGTGGGCGGCAATGATCAAACTTTTAATATGCTGGCTGGCCGCGATTTGATGAAACAATTGAAAAATAAAGAAAAATTTGTGCTTACTACCAAACTTTTAACCGATAGTAGTGGATTAAAAATGGGCAAGACAGAAGGCAATATGATTTCTTTGTCTGATTCGGCTAAAGATATGTACGGCAAAACAATGGCCTTGAGTGATGATTTAATTGTCAGAAGCTTTGAAATCGCCACGCGCATACCCGTGGAGCGAGTCAAAGAAATAGAACGGCTTTTAAAAAGCGGTGCTAATCCGCGCGATCTTAAGGCAGAGTTGGCCTATGAAATAGTTAAGATCTATTACGGCGAAACCGAGGCTAAGGTTGCGCGAGAAGAATTCGATAAAATCTATACTAAAAAAGATTACCCAATGACGCCCGTTGTCATAAAGGCACGCGTTAAACCAGATAATCTTTTGGGTATATTATGGGAATTAAATTTATCTTTAGAATTAGGTCGTTTCCCAAGTAAAACCGAGGCTAAGCGTTTGATTGAGCAAGGGTCAATTAAGGTTAATGATCAAGTCGTGAAGGATTGGGCCAAGAAAATAGACGTGGAGAATGGTCAAAAAATAGATATTAAAATCGGAGGCAAGCATCCAGGAGAATATTCGATAACCTGGCTTGACAAATAAAACAAAGGTGATAGTATATTGAATATTAATGATATCTTCATGTAGGTATCTTTAATATTAATTAGTAAAAGCAGAGATTTTAAAAACTATGTTAGCAATTAAATTAGCTAGACGCGGCAAAAAAAATCAGCCTCTGTTTCGGTTGCTGGTTCAAGAAAAGGCCAAAGATCCATTTGGAGATTTTTTGGAAGAGTTGGGACATTGGAATCCAAAAACTAAACAAGGAGATTTTAATAAAGAGAGAATTGTTCATTGGATCTCTCAAGGCGCTCAGCCCACGCCTTCGGTTAATAATCTTTTAATTAATCAGGGAATCATTGAAGGTAAAAAAATGAAGGCCAGCAAAAAACCTCAGACCAAAGAGCAGCCCAAAGTAGAAGAAGCGAAAAAAGAAGAAGCACCTGCCGCTGAAGCCAAATAAATTTTATTTTATAAAAAATATTTTCCTAAGAGTACCAGTCTCGAATGCTTGAGTTCAACTTTTAAGCAATTCAAGTATTTTAGAAAAAGGTCGCCAGACTGGAGGCATGTTAACAGGTAGTTTTGCCATCTGCCTTAGGGCAGATTGAGCAATATGATAGAGCACTATGGCTGAGAAACATCTCGATCAAGAATTTCTTGAGAATATTGTCAAAGTGCTGGTCAATAATCCGAGCGACGTGAAAATCACCCGAACGGTTGATGAAATGGGAGTCCTTCTTTCTTTGAAGGTTAACCCGGCTGACATGGGTCAGATCATCGGCCGCGGTGGTGAGACTGCCCGCTGCATTCGATCTTTGGTCAGATTAGTCGGCTTGAAAAATAAAGCCAGAATCAACTTAAAGATCGAGGAACCGGAAGGCGGTCGAGCTCCAAGAGCTCCACGAGCCGCTCAACCGACCAGTGCTGTGACTGACGAAGAATTCAAGCTCTAAAGCGCGGTTCTTCAGAAGTGAGAATCACCCCAAAATTTGGGGTGATTCTTATTTAGCCGATTTTGTTTCCGCCTTAGCGGATTACAAAATCGAGCATCCCGTCACCGGCAGAGGCGGAGAGGGATTACCTTATAGTATATCGCTATGATGTATCGCTATTTGCAAAATAGCGGAGTTGCCAAATATATGATATAATTACATAATCTAAATAAAATTTATTTCACTATAACCCAATTCGACATAATCACTATATTTTGCCAATTTTCTTTCGCCAAAGGCGAATATAGAAAATTGAACATCCCGCCGAATCCGCCGGCTGGCGGAGAAGGCGGGACAGCCTAATTTAAAACATATTTTATGATTCAGTTCGACGTAATCACCATTTTTCCTGACATCTTTGACAACTATTTTAACACCTCAATTATTAAGCGTGCCAAGGCCAAAGGTTTGATTAAAATAAAAATTCATAATTTGCGCGATTTTGCCCTTGGCCGGCACAAATCAGTCGATGATCGGCCATACGGAGGCGGACCGGGCATGATTTTGCGCGCTGATGTGCTTTTAAGGGCGTTGAAAAAAACTTCCAAGAATAAGCCGTCGGAGAAGATAATTTTGACCAGCGCGGCCGGTAAACAATTTGACCAAAAAACAGCTTATCGTTATGCGAAATTAAAACGGATAATTTTTATTTGCGGCCGTTATGAAGGAGTTGATGCGCGAATAGAAAAATTTATTGACGAAAAAGTTTCCGTTGGGCCTTATGTTCTAACCGGCGGCGAATTGCCGGTTATGACTATGATTGATGCTGTTACTCGTCTTATTCCGGGCGTCATCAAAGAGGAGTCGTTGAAAGAAGAAACATTTACTTCTTCGGCGGCAGAATATGCCCAGTATACGCGGCCGGAAATTTTGACCTTTCGCCAAAAAAACGGTAAAATAAAAACATTAAAAGTGCCAAAAATATTATTAAGTGGTCATCATAAAAATATTAAGGACTGGCGAAATAAATAATCATTAAAAAATATTTATGCCTGAAGTTTTAAATGCTGCAGAAAATATAACCGATAAAATAGAAGCTCTTCATACAAGACTAAGACAACTAGAAGATGAAAGATTAAAATTAGAAGAGGCAATGAGGGCCTCTAATGACGATAGTTTTGTCGGTGAACTTAAGGAAAGGACAAGTGAGGTCATAAAAGAAGCAGAAGGGGTAAGACTAGAATTAAAAAAACTCAATGATCCGGTCTATTCTGGTTAAAAGCGTTTTTAAGACCTTTTCCACAGGGCTTGCTTGACAGAAGATCGAAATTGTCCTATAATATAAACATAAAATTTAACTATTACATTGTCACATATGTAACAGATCGGAATCAACAAGACTAGCTAAAAACTTAATAGCGGATGTTGTTGACCTCCGCTGTTTATTTTGTCCAATTTACAAAATTTAGTAATTTAGACAATCAGTTGTTCATTAACAATTTGAGTAATCGAATATTCCACCAAAGAATATTCCACTCATTTTACGACCACAACATTCATTCGTTTTTATGTTAATTTTTCCGGAGCGCTTAAATTTATTTAAGCGAGTCGGAAAATCAAATCAAATTTTTTTAGAGAATTTGATCCTGGTTCAGGATGAACGCTGGCGGCGTGTTTAATGCATGCAAGTCGAACGGTCCGCAAGGACAGTGGCAAACGGGAGAGGAACACATTGGTACGTACCCTGGAGTGGGGCATAGCTAGTCGAAAGACTAGATAATTCCCCATAATCTCTTCGGAGCAAAGTCGCAAGACGCTTCAGGAGCGGCCTGTGTCCTATCAGGTAGTTGGTGAGGTAATGGCCCACCAAGCCTATGACGGGTAGCTGGTGTGAGAGCACGACCAGCCTCATTGGGACTGAGACACAGCCCAAACTCCTACGGGAGGCAGCAGCAGAGGATCTTCCTCAATGGCCGAAAGGCTGAAGGAGCGACGCCGCGTGAATGAAGAAGCCCTTCGGGGTGTAAAGTTCTTTTGTTTGGGAACAAGCTTCGGCTGAGTGTACCAAGCGAATAAGCGTCTACTAACCACGTGCCAGCAGTCGCGGTAATACGTGGGACGCAAGCGTTATCCGGATTCATTGGGCGTAAAGGGTGCGTAGGCGGTTCGATAAGTTGGATGTTAAATCTCAGTGCTTAACATTGGGGCTGCATTCAAAACTGTCAAACTAGAGGTCGGGAGAGGTAAGCGGAATTGCCGGTGTAGGGGTGAAATCCGTTGATATCGGCAAGAACACCAAAGGCGAAGGCAGCTTACTAGAACGATTCTGACGCTGAGGCACGAAAGCGTGGGGAGCAAAAAGGATTAGATACCCTTGTAGTCCACGCCCTAAACGATGGATGCTAGACATTGGAAGTGTCGACCCTTTCAGTGTCGTTTACAAAAGATAACTCGTTAAGCATCCCGCCTGGGAAGTACGGCCGCAAGGCTAAAACTCAAAGGAATAGACGGGGAGCTGCACAAGCGGTGGAGCATGTGGTTCAATTCGACAACAAGCGAAGAACCTTACCAAGGCTTGACATGCTAGGAGTATCCCGACAGAAACGTCGGGGGACCGTTAAATCGGAGCTTAGCACAGGTGCTGCATGGTTGTCGTCAGCTCGTGTCGTGAGACGTCACCTTAAGTGGTTAAACGAGCGCAACCCCTATTTTTAGTTGCCCCCTCACTCGGTATTATTAAAAGATAGTATTGAGTGAGGGGGCTCTCTAAAAAGACTGCCGTAGATGATACGGAGGAAGGCGGGGATGACGTCAAATCAGCATGGCCCTTACGCCTTGGGCTACACACATGTTACAATGGCCAGTACAAAGGGGCGCTAAGCCGCAAGGCGGAGCAAATCCCATCAAAACTGGCCCCAGTTCGGATTGGAGTCTGAAACTCGACTCCATGAAGCCGGAATCGCTAGTAACCGTGGGTCAGCTACACCACGGTGAATACGTTCTCAGCTCTTGTACTCACCGCCCGTCAAGCCAAGCGAGCCGGTAGTACCCGAAAATCCACATTAGTGGAGATAAGGTAAGACCGGTGAGAGGGGCTAAGTCGTAACAAGGCATGGGTAGCGGAAGCTGCTCATGGATCACCTCTTTTAGAGGAAAATTTCCCTCACTTTCTAGTTTTTTTGACATCAACAGGTTAGTCAAAGATGAATATATATGATGATTTATCTGACAACACAGAAGTGCTTTAAGAAAACTAGAAAGTGAGGGAAAGTCGATTGTTTTTATCTTGCTTCGGCAGGGTAGAAACAATTTGCCCTAGTTCCAATTTTATTGGAATTATGGTAAACAAGAATGTTGTGGTCGTAAAAGTAGTGGAAATAAAAAGCAAGCTTTTGACAAGCTTGTTTTTTATTTAAAAAATGGTGGGCGCACGAGGATTCGAACCTCGGACCTTTACAATGTCAATGTAACGCTCTAACCAACTGAGCTATGCGCCCCTCTGGTGGGTGTGGGAGGACTCGAACCTCCGACCTCTTCATTATCAGTGAAGTGCTCTAACCAGCTGAGCTACACACCCATATAATTAAATCATTATAAATTATTCAGCAGATTTGTCAATTTAATTTTGTTGATAATAATTATAGGAATTATGGCTAGTTTGTCAATTGTGGGGTTTTAAATTTTTGCTATAATTAATATATGTTAAACAAAATCAAAAAAGATTTTTTAAAAGCGCAAGACAAGAAAAAGGCCAAGCTATTGGCTGGATTTTTTAAAACCGGTAAAGGGCAATATGGCGAGGGTGACGTTTTCTTGGGCATTATCGTGCCAAAGCAGCGCGCCATTGCCAAAAAATATTCTGATTTATCGCTTATTAATTGCCAAAAATTACTAAAGAGTAAAATTCACGAATATCGCTTGACAGCGCTTTTAATTTTAGTCGGACAATATAAAAAATCCGATTGGCCGAAGCGAAAAAAGATTTTTGATTTTTATTGTCGTAACTTTAAATACATTAATAATTGGGACCTGGTTGATCTCTCGGCGCCAAACATTACCGGCCATTATTTATATAACCAGAGCGGTGGACCCCTAATAAAACGCTGGATTAAATCAGATCATCTTTGGACTAAAAGAATTGGACTTTTAAGCACAGCTTATTTTATAAAGAATAAACAATTTAACGAAATTTTAAGCGCAGCCAGGTTATTATTAAAAGATCGGCATGATTTAATTCATAAAGCCAGCGGTTGGATGTTAAGAGAAGCGGGCAAAAAAGATGGTCAAGTTTTGACTAAATTTTTAGACCAAAATTTTAGACAAATGCCGCGAACTATGCTAAGATATGCCATTGAGAAGTTCCCAGAAAAAAAGAGACAACACTATTTAAAGACGTCAAAATGAAAATTAAACATATAAATTTAAATTTTTCTAAAGCTAATACTGATAAAGCAGCTAAAATTAAACACATTTCTTTGGTTAAGAACAAAGAAATTGGCTATTATGTTGCCCAGGTTGATAATTTTGTTCAGGCTCATTATCATAAAAAGGGCGATGAAATATATCATATTTTGAAAGGGCGAGGATTGATTTATCTTGGCCGATTAACTAAAAATTTAGTTCGCTGGGAAAGACCAAAAAAAATTTATAAAGATGATGTTATTTTTGTGCCGGCCGGTTACGCTCATTGTTTAATGAATTCCAGGAAAGAGCCATTAGTTCTTGCTTTTATTTGTCCGCCCTTACATTTATCGAAAGATAGAAAAGTTTTAAATAATCCCAAGTAATTTTTAAAAGTTAATCATTAAAATATTTTTATGATGTTTGACGATAAAAATTTTTTACAAGAAGTTCTAAAAGATAAGGATTTGGTCTTGGTTGATTTTTTTGCTTCTTGGTGCGGACCATGCCAGGCTTTGATTCCTATTATTGAGGAATTGACTAAAGATTATGAAGGTAAAGTAAAAATTGGTAAATTAAACGTTGAAGAATCTCTGGAAACTGCGCAAAATTATGACGTGATGAATCTTCCGACTTTGATATTTTTTAGAGACGGCAAAGAGATCGAGCGCGTATTAGGCTTTCATTCAAAAGAAGAATTAAAAGCCAAAATCGACAATCTACTAAAATAATTTTATATAATTTTATGCCGGAAAATAATTATGATTTGATTATTATTGGCACCGGTGCGGCTGGGTTAGCTGCCTCGATTTACGCTTCACGTTATAAGATTAACCATTTAGTCATCGGTCAGAAAACCGGTGGCCTGGCGGCTTGGTCGCATATGATTGAAAATTATCCCGGGACCCTGACTATTACCGGACAAGATTTAATGAATAAGTTTATGGAACACGCCAAACATTACGGCGCGCCAGTGATTGAATCGCAAGTTTTGGAAGTTAAAAAAGAAAATGATTTATTTAAAGTTACTTTGCCGGACAATAAAATTTTTTGGGCTAAAGCTTTGGTTTTAGCCTTGGGAACTGAACGCAAAAAACTCGGCGTGCCAGGCGAGCAAGAGTTTTGGGGCAGGGGGGTGACTTATTGCGCGACTTGCGATGCGCCGCTTTATAAAAATCGCACCGTGGCTGTAGTGGGCGGTGGTGATTCAGCCTTGACCGCAGCCTTGCTTTTGGCTAGCTATGCGCAAAAAGTATATTTAATTCATCGTCGCGATCAATTTGCCGGTCAAGAAATGTGGCAACATAAAGTGGCAGAAAATTCTAAAATTGTTAGCATTTTTTCGACCAATATCTTGGAAATAAAGGGTGATAAAGTAGTCAAAGAGTTAATTCTCGACCGTCCTTATGAAAACAGCACATCGCTGCCAGTTAACGGAGTTTTTATAGAGATTGGTTCTACGCCCAGTATTTATTTAACTAAACAGCTTAACATCGACCTAGATGATCATCAATATATAAAAGTAGATAATAATAACCAAACCAATCTGGAAGGAGTTTTCGCCGCTGGCGACGTAACTAACCAAAACCATTTGAAGCAGATTTTAACGGCAGCCAGTCAGGGGGCAGTGGCCGCTTATAGCGCTTATAAATTTTTGTTTAAAAAATAATATGTTGGTTTTGCCAGTCTCGCCGAAAAATATCAAGTTAGCCAGGCAAATTATCAAGAAGGGCGGGATTATCATCTATCCGACCGACACGATTTACGGCTTAGGCGCTGACATTTTTAATCAGCAAGCCGTTAAAAAAATCATAGACATTAAAGGCAGAAAGAAGACAAATCCGATTTCAGTGATGATTTCGGATTTTTTGCAAATAAAAAAAATAGCCTCAGTAAACGCGCGACAAGCTAAAATAATTAAAACATTATTGCCCGGGCCGTTTACAGTCATTCTAACCAAGAATAAATCAATTTCTGATCTATTAACCGCTAAGCGCAAAACAATTGGTGTTCGCTGGCCAAAATTAAAAATTTGTCAGGCTTTGGCAAAAAATTTGCCGATTACTACCACTAGCGCCAATTTATCAGGTCAGCCGAATACTTTAAGCGTAAATAAATTAAATAAAATTTTTAAAAACAAGGTAGATTTAATGCTAGTTGGCGGAAAAATGTCTGGTCGCGCTTCGACTATTATAGATTTGACGGTTGGGCCATTTAAAATTTTGAGATAAATTTTTTTAAAAGGCAAAAAGAGCCCTTGGGGGCTCTTTTTTGTTTTCTTGACAAAAAATAAAATTTTGCTAAGATTTAAACTTCTTTACAAGGACCTAACAAGGAGCTATCGTGGCGAAGCGACGTTACTTGTCTGACCATTTCAATCAGGATCTGAAAGGATTCAGGATTCTGGAGGTTTGCTATCTAAGAGAGCCGCCTACATATAACTCTCCTCGGGTAGAGATGCTTTGTCGGAAAACGCGCAGGGGCGCCGGACCGGTGATCTTCTTTCCAGAGGGGTTGTTGCACGGCGGGCTTTCCGTTGGACGAGCATTCCGCGGCTGGCACTTGCACAAGGGCTATGCCCTGGTGCACCTAAAGACAGGCAGAGCCTTCTGGCTTAACGGGTTTCAGAGCACAGAGCGGTATCCGTCCAGACCGGCCGGGCTGTGGGTTACTAAGCGGCGCTTAGCCGCTTGGCGTCGGCAAGGGCGCCTGCCTCTTACTGCCGGCCTGAGGTCTGTCAGCGATATGAGTGGAGTCGATTAGGGAGGTGGTATCATATTCACGGGCGCTGGTTTGCACCAGCGCCCTTGGTTTTTTAAAAAAACAATTCTTGACAAAGCCATAA